>JANOCF010000218.1:0-3031 GCA_031412055.1 Holophagales bacterium
CGACGAGCTTCCAGCTCCTCGCCGTCATCGACATTCCGACCGTGGGAGAGATCGGCCTGCTGCTGACGGCCCTTCTCCTGGCCGGCGCGGCATTCCTCCGCCTGCGCCAGCGTACCGCCTGGTAGCCTGACAACACCGGACGGCTGGGTCTCCCTGAGACCCCGCCGCATCCGGCGTAGCGCCCGGCGTAGAATGTCAGGGTGAGCCGCTCCGCCTCCTTCCTTCTCTCCTTTGTCCTCCTGGCTGTTCCGGCAGACGCAGCCGAGGTCCCCGACCTCCTCGGCGTTGCCCATGCAGGCGGCAAGTACAGCTTCACCGAGGACGACTACCTCAACGAGGGTGCCGACCGGCTCCTGGAGCTGGGCACGCGGGTCATCAAGGTCTGGTTCCAGCGCGACGGCGGGAGGGCCTACCGCTTCAACTCCGAGTGGGGTCCCCCCGCGGCCGACCTGGCGGAGTTGGCCCGCAAGCCCTACTACCGGGAGCTGTTCGCCAAGCCGTTCACGACCTTCATCCTGGTGGTCGAGTCGGCCGCGCCGGCTTCGTTCCTCGACGGCATGACTCCCGAGGAGATCGACGCGGAGAGAGAGCAGATCCACGGGCTCGCCCGCTACCTGCTGGAGCAGTACGCCGGGAGCGGCAAGACCTTCATCCTCCAGAACTGGGAGGGAGACCACCTGTTGCGGCAGCGTCTCGCTCCCGAGGCCGACCCCGATCCCGTCCGCATCCAGGGGATGCGGGACTGGTGGAATGCCCGCCAGGACGGCGTCGATCAGGCCCGGCGCGAGGTCGGCCTGCGCGGCGTGATGGTCGCCCACGCGGCCGAGGTCAACCTTCTGGAGCAGTCGATGGAGGGCAAGGTCACCGCCACCAACGTCGTCGTCCCTTTCACCCGGGCGGACCTCTACTCCTACTCGAGCTGGGATCTCCGCTTCGACCGTCGCCGTCTGACCCAGGCGCTCGACTACCTACAGCTCATGGCTCCCGACAGCAAGCTTTATGGCGAGCACAACATCTATCTCGGCGAGTTCGGCGTGGTGAAGGACCAGGTGGAGGAGGGTGTGAGCCTGCGCAACACCATCCAGGCACTCACCGAGGCCGCGCTCGGCTGGGGCGTGCGCTACGCCGTGTTCTGGCAGGTCTTCTGCAACGAGGCGGCCCATCCCTACGAGGGGCGTCCCCTCAACTCCGACATGCGCGGCTTCTGGCTCATCCGGCCCGATGGGACCAGGGCGCCCTCCTGGCGCACCTTCCAGCGGCGGATGCCCGCCTCCCGCAACATGGCCCGGCTGCGCGTCTCCTCCGGCCAGTTCGTGGGCGCGGAGAACGGCGGCGACGACGCGGTCTTCGCCGACCGCTGGCGCCCTTTGCCCTTCACGCTCTTTGCCAACAACGACCTCAACGGCGAGCCGCTGCGCAGCGGCGACCGGGTCACGATCCAGGCGCACAACGGCCTGTACGTCACCGCGGAGGACGGCGGCGGCGGTCCCATCTACGCCAACCGCTCCGAGGTTGGCGCGGACGAGGTCTTCCGCATCTGGAAGGTCGGCGCGAGCGGCGATACCGGCGCCATTCACCGCAGCGACGACGTCGCCTTCCAGGCCCGCTCAGGCCAGTACCTGGTGGCCGAGCCCGGCTCCCGGGAGGTCACGGCCACCCGCTGGGCCATCGGCCCGTCGGAGACGTTCCGCCTGCTCCGGCTCCGGGATTAGAGCTCTTGAGACCTCACCTCATCCTCCCCGAGGGGACCCAGGTCGTGAGCCGGATCGAGATCCGGGACGCCAAGGGCACCGTGCTCTGCCCGGAAGGGGCCGTGGGCGTCGTGGTCAAGGCTCCGGCCGACGGCACCCACTCCTACCGGGTCCGCCTGCCGGACGGCGGCGTGGTCTCCCTCCAGCGCAACAACCTGACGGTCCGCAAGCACCAGCAGCGGGAGGACCTGGCGGCGCTGAGCCTGCCCGAGGAGGACCTCTTCGAGCGGGTGATCTATCGCTGCGTCGTGGGCTCCAGGGCGTACGGCCTGGAGGAGGGCACGTCCGACGTGGACCGGCGCGGGTTTTACCTGCCGCCAGCGGAGCTGCACTGGTCGCTCTACGGGGTGCCCGAGCAGATCGAGCGCAAGGAGACGGACGAGGCCTACTGGGAGATCCAGAAGTTCCTGGCCATGGCGCTCAAGGCGAATCCGAACGTGCTGGAGTGCCTGTACACGCCCGTGGTGGAGCTGTGCGAGCCGCCCGCCGGCGAGCTGATCGCGGAGCGGTCCCGGTTCCTCTCGAAGATTATCTACCAGACCTACAACGGCTACGTGCTGTCGCAGTTCAAGAAGCTGGAGCAGGACCTGCGGACGGTCGGGGAGATCCGCTGGAAGCATGCCATGCACCTGATCCGGCTGCAGATCGCCGGCATCACGGCGCTGGCGGAGGGGCACGTCCCCATCCGGGTGGACGGCAGTCTCCGCGACCGGCTCCTGGCCATCAAGCGCGGCGAGGTCCCCTGGGCGGATGTCGAGGCCTGGCGGCTGGAGCTGCACGAGCGCTTCGACGAAGCCTTCGCCTCGACCCGGCTTCCCGACCGGCCCGACTACGCCTGGGCCAACGACTTCCTGATCCGGGCTCGGCGCCTGAGCGTGTGATCCCGGTTTCCTCCAACCCCTGTTCAGTGTCTAGACTCATATGAGCCGATCTCTATCGTTATCCGCCCGCGTTGTCGCCCTTCTTTTCTGCCTGATCGGCCTGCCGGCCGCCGGGGAGGTAGGATCACCTCCGAAGGAGACTCCAGCCGTGCAGGCAGCCTGGAAGGAGATCGACCGGCTCATCAACGAGGACAAGCTCCAGGAGGCCACGGCCCGCCTGGACGAGCTTCTGCCCGTCGTACAGAAGTCCGGCGACGCGCCAGCCTGGACACGGGCGCTCATTCGCGCGACCCAGCTCCGTGCCTCCACCGACCAGCCCGAGACGGCGATCCGCTTCATCCAGGGCCAGCCCTGGCCCGAGGATCGGCAGCAGCGTGCCATCGTCTCCCTCTTCTACGC
>JANOCF010000219.1:0-1991 GCA_031412055.1 Holophagales bacterium
CCGGCGGCCCCGGAGCCCGCTCCATAAGGGCCGGCGTCACAATGGTGCATCGCCTGTTCGAAGACCAGGCTCGGCGGACGCCGGAGGCCCTGGCCATCCTGACGGCCACGGGTGAGCGGCTCACCTACGGCGAGCTCGACCGGGCGAGCGGCCGCGTAGCCCACTTCCTCCTCCGGCGGGGCGTCGGGCCGGAGGTGCCGGTGGGCGTCTGCCTGGAGCGTTCCCCGGAGTTGGTGATCGCGCTCCTGGGCGTGCTCAAGGCGGGCGGAGTCTACCTCCCGCTCGATCCGGCCTATCCGGCGGACCGCCTGGCCCTGATGCTGGAGGACTCCGGCGCGCCGCTGGTGCTGGCTTCGTCCCGTTCGCTTGCGGCCCTCCCCGCGGACGGACCCACGGCCGTGGCGCTCGACGCTCCGGGGGGACCTCTGTCCGGAGAGACGGACGGGACCGGCGGGCCGGAGGAACCGGCTCCCGGCATTCTGCCGGAGAGCCTCGCCTACCTGATCTACACCTCCGGCTCGACCGGCAAGCCCAAGGGGGTCGGGGTTCCGCATGGACCCGCGGCGGCTCACCTCGAGATCGTCGCCCGGATGCTCGGGCTTGGCGAGGACGAGCGCTTCCTCCAGTTCTCGTCCCCGAGCTTCGACATGTCGCTGGAGGAGATCCTCTCGCCTCTGGTCTCGGGCGCCACGGTGGTCCTGCGCGAGGCCGAGCTGTGGCAGCCGGCCGGTTTCCTCGAGCGCGTCGCGGAGCTCGGCGTGACCGTGGTCAACCTGCCGACGGCCTACTGGCATGCGTGGGCGGCGGAGTGCGAGCGCGCCATTTTGCCGGCGGGCCTGGTTCTCCGGGTGGTGTTCCTCGGCGGGGAGGCGATGTCCGGCGAGGCCGCGCGCCGATGGCGGCGGTCTCCACTCGGCGGGCTGCAACTGCTGAACGGCTACGGGCCGACAGAGGGCATCATTACGGCTACGGTTCTGGAGCCTGATACAGCCGAGGCCGAAGCCGCCTCCGGCGCGGTTCCGATCGGGCGGCCGCTCGCGGGCCGAACCGCCCTGGTGCTCGACCGTGACGGGCAGCTCGTCCCCGAGGGAGTGGCGGGAGAGCTCTGTCTGGGAGGACCGCTTCTGGCGCGCGGCTATGCCGGGCGCCCGGATGTCACGGCCGAGCGGTTCGTGCCGGATCCGTTCTCGGGATCTGACGCAGGAGCACGTCTCTACCGCACGGGAGACCGGGCGCGGCGCCGGCCGGACGGGATCCTGGAGTTCCTGGGCCGCATCGACCGCCAGGTCAAGGTGCGCGGCTTCCGAGTCGAGCCCGGCGAGGTCGAGGCGGCCCTTGCCCGGTACCCCACCGTGCGCGAGGCCGTGGTCGACGCCCGGCCGGACGGGGCCGGCGGCCGGCGCCTCGTGGCCTGGATTCTGCCTGCCTCGGCGGAAGATGCGCCATCCGCGGTACAGCTCCGGGAATCGCTGCGCGGCACGCTTCCGGAGCACATGATTCCTGCCGCCTTCGTGATCCTGGCGGAGCTTCCTCTGACTCCCAACGGCAAGGTGGACTATCGTGCCCTGCCCGAGCCGCAGTCTGCCGCCGGCGACCGGGCGGAGACCTACGTCGCCCCCCGCACGGCTACCGAGGAGGCGCTGGCCCACATCTGGGCGGAGGCTCTGGGCTTCGAGCGCGTCGGGGTCCACGACTCGTTTTTCGCGCTGGGTGGCCACTCCCTGCTCGGCGTGCGCGTTCTTGCCCGTATCCAGGACCTCCTTGGGGTGGCCGTTCCGGTCTCCGTGCTCCTGGCCGATCCGACCGTCGACGCGCTGGCCCGCGCCGTGGAGGCCGCCCGGCAGGAGCCGGAGCGCTCCGGATCCCTCCTGGCGCCGGTCGCCCGCGAGGGGCTCCTGCCGCTCTCTCCGGCCCAGCAGGGCCTCTGGTTCCTGGATCGCCTGGAGCCCGGCCAGCCGGCCTACACCATCGCGGGCGCGTTCATCGGCTTC
>JANOCF010000220.1:0-1713 GCA_031412055.1 Holophagales bacterium
GTGGTGCGCGGCTACCTCAACCGCCCGGAGCTGACCGCCGAGCGGTTCATCCCTGATCCGTTCTCGGAAGATCCCGGGGCGCGCCTGTACCGCAGCGGCGACCTGGCGCGCCGCCTGCCCGACGCCGACCTCCTCTTTCTCGGCCGGGTCGACTTCCAGGTCAAGATCCGCGGCAACCGCATCGAGCTGGGGGAGATCGAGGCCGTGCTCGGCGAGCACGACGGCGTGCAGACGGCGGTGGTGGTGGCACGTCAGGAGGGCGGCGAGAAGCGCCTGGTCGGCTACGTGGTGCGCCGCGAGCCGGGCTTGACGGTCAGCGCCCTGCGCGCATTCCTGGGCGAGCGGCTGCCCGACTTTATGATCCCCGCGGCCTTCGTGTTCCTGGAGGCCATGCCCATGACCCCCACGGGCAAGGTGGACCGCCGGGCGCTCCCCGCGCCGGGCAGCTCCCGGCCGGAGCTGGACACGGACTACGTGCCGCCGCGGACCGACGCCGAGGGGGTGCTGGCGCGGATCTGGGGCGACCTCCTGGGTCTGGAGGGGATCGGCGTGCTCGACCACCTCTTCGAGCTGGGCGGCCACTCGCTGCTCGCCGCGCAGATCGTCACCCGGGTGCGCGAGGAGATGGGGGTGGAGCTGCCGCTGCCTGACGTCTTCGAGCACCCCACGGTGGAGCTGCTGGCCCGGCGGATCGAGCTGCTGCGCGCGCAGGGAGGTGCTCCCGAAGAGGAGCTGCCGCCGATCGGGCCGGCGCCCAGGAACCGGCCGATTCCGCTCTCGTTCACCCAGGAGCGGGTCTGGTTCCTGAACCAGTTTTCGCCCGGCAACTGCGCCTACAACTTCCAGTTCACGGTGCGCTTCCGCGGGCCGCTGCGGCCGGCCGTGCTGTCGGCCGCGCTCTCCGAGGTGATCCGCCGCCACGAGGTGCTGCGCACCACCTTTCCGGAGGTGGACGGGTCGCCGGTCCAGGTGATCCATCCGCCATGGCGGGCGCCGGTGCCGGTGGTGGATCTCCGCTCCCTGCCCGAGGCGGAGCGCGAGCCCGCGGCGCTGCGGCTGGTCCACCAGGAGATCCGCCGGTCGTTCGACCTGGAGCGCCTGCCGCTGATGCGCTGGCTCCTCCTCCGGCTGGCGGACGAGGACCACCTGCTTCTCCAGGTTGAGCACCACTTCGTCCACGACGGCTGGTCGCTCGCCGTGTTCCTGCGCGAGGTGAAGGAGCTCTACGTGGCCTTCCACGAGGGCAGGCCATCGCCGCTGCCGGAGCCGCCAGTGCAGTACGCGGACTTCACGGTCTGGCAGCGCCAGTGGCTCCAGGGGGAGACCCTGGCCGGCCAGCTCTCCTGGTGGACCGAGCGGCTGGCCGGCAGCCCGCCGGTGCTGGAGCTGCCGATGGACCGGCCGCGGCCCAGGACGCACAGCTTCCGCGGAGCCGCGCTGCGGGCGGACCTCCCCCGAGACGTCTACGCCGACGTGCGGGCGGTGGCGCGGAAGGAGGGCTTCACCCTGTTCATGGCCTCCCTGGCCGCCTTCTACGCGCTTCTCTACCGCTACACCGGGCAGGGGGACATCCTCCTCGGCAGCGGCATCGCCAACCGGCGGCTGCGGGAGTTGGAGCACATGGTGGGCATGGTGGTGAACACCGTGGTGCTGCGCGCGGCGATCGAAGGGAGCGTGACCTTCCGCGAGATGCTCGCGCGCGTCCGCCGCACC
>JANOCF010000221.1:0-2145 GCA_031412055.1 Holophagales bacterium
ATGCCAGGCAGGCCGAGCCGGGTGGACCACTCGCCTTCGTGCATCACGCCCTTGCTCGTGAGGTTCAGGTCTTCGGCGTGCTGGATCACGGCGATGTCGAAGTGCTGGGCGTACTGCAGAGCGCGGCGCATCAGCTCGGCGTTCATGACCGGCTTGCCGTCGTCGGAGATGGCCACGGCGCCGGCGCGGATCATCTCGCCGATCTCGGCCAGCTCCTCGCCGAGGAGACCCTTGCTGATCGCGCCGATGGGATGGACGCGGGCGAAGCCGTGGCGCCGGGCCTCCAGGAGGATGTGCTCGGTGATGGAGCGGCTGTCGTTGACCGGCTCGGTGTTGGCCATGCACGCCACGCCGGTGAAGCCTCCCGCGGCGGCGGCCATGGTGCCGGTGCGGACGGTCTCCTTGTACTCCTGGCCGGGCTCGCGCAGGTGGATGTGGATGTCGAGGAGCCCCGGCGAGACCACGAGGCCGGCGGCGTCGATCACCTCCGAGTCCTTCGAATCGATCTTGCCGTCGATCTTTGCGACGTTTCCGTCTTCGATCAGGAGGTCGAAGGTGCCGTCGAGGTCCTGGCTGGGATCGATCACCCGGCCGCCGCGAATCAGAAGCCGTTCGCTCACGCCCCCTCCTGGTGGACCATGGAGCAGAGGTAGAGGACGGCCATGCGCACGGAGACGCCGTGGGTCACCTGCTCCAGGATGACGGAGCGGGCGCCGTCGGCCAGCTCGCTCGAGATCTCGACCCCGCGGTTCATGGGTCCCGGGTGCATGACGATGACGTCCTCCTTGGCACCCTTGAGGCGCTCGGTGGTGAGGCCGAAGAGCTGGAAGTACTCCCGGACCGAGGGAAAGGCCATGCGCCCCTGACGCTCGAGCTGGATGCGGAGCATCATGATGACGTCGGCGTCGCGGATGGCCTCCTGCAGGGTGTAGGCGATCTCGACGCCCATCTTCCCCACTTCGGCGGGCATCATGGTGCGCGGTCCGCCGACCACGACGGTGGCGCCCATCTTCTTGAGCAGATGGATGTTGGAGCGCACGACGCGGCTGTGCTCGATGTCGCCGATGATGGCGACGCGCAGTCCGTCGAGCCGGCCCTTGTGGCGGCGGATGGTGAAGGCGTCGAGCAGGGCCTGGGTCGGGTGCTCGTGCGCGCCGTCGCCCGCGTTGATGACGCCGGCCTTGAGCCGCTTGGAGAGCATGAGCGGCGTACCCGGGTAGGCGTGGCGGATGACGACGAGGTCGGGCGCCATGGCCTGGAGGTTCATGGCGGTGTCGACGAGGCTCTCGCCTTTCTCCAGGGCGGAGCCGGAGGTCGAGAAGTTGAGGCTGTCCGCGGACAGGCGCTTCTCGGCGATTTCGAAGCTGGAGCGGGTGCGGGTCGAGGCCTCGAAGAAGAGGTTCATGACCGTCTTGCCGCGTAGGGTCGGAACCTTCTTGATGGGCCGCTCGCCGACTTCGGCAAACGACTCGGCGGTGTCCAGGATGAGTTGGATTTCTCCGGGGGAGAGATCGGCGATCCCCAGGAGGTCTTTGCGGTTCCACTGAATCGATGTGGCGGGCATCAGCGGTTGGGGCGCTCCAGGATTCGCACCTGCTCGGTGTCGTCGGTGGATTCGAAGGTGACTTCGATGACTTCGCTCGCGGAGGTCGGAACCACCTTGCCCACGTAGTCGGCCTGGATGGGCAGCTCCCGGTGGCCGCGGTCGATGAGGACGGCGAGCTGAACCGACAGCGGACGGCCGAAGTCCATCAGCTCGTCCAGGGCTGCCCGCACGGTGCGGCCGGTGTAGAGCACGTCGTCGCAGAGGACGACGATGGTGCCCTCGATGGGCATGGGCAGGTGGGTGCCCTTGACCTGGGGCTGGGCCGCGATGGTCGAGAGGTCGTCGCGATACAGGGTGATGTCGAGCATGCCGAGGGGGACTTTCTGCCCCTCCATGCGCTCGATCTCGGCGCAGATCTTCTCGGCGAGCGGCACGCCGCGGGTGCGGATGCCGGCAAGCATGAGGTTGGAGACGCCGCGGTTGCGCTCGACGATCTCGCCCGCCATTCGCCGAATGATCCGAGCCATCTCTTTGGCGTCGAGAATCGTGCTCTTCGGCGTCAGGTTTTTGGCCATGTCGGGTCTGATTTTCTCCGGGTG
>JANOCF010000222.1:0-2166 GCA_031412055.1 Holophagales bacterium
TTCGATCCACTCTTTCGAGGCTCCTATAAGTTACTACCGGCTCAAGGGTTAAGTGTATCAGCGGAAATGCCCTACCGGGTGACTTGGGCGCGAACAGTCTCGCATGCCCTCATGGTAGCACCGGAGGCACGGGCAACCCGGAGCTCGGATGAGGCGTAAGGGCGCAGCATGCTGCGCCCCTACATCTAGCGGTTAGCTGTCTCCTATCCCTTGTTCGGAACCACGCCCGGGAGCACCACCGGCTCCTTGCGGCGCTGGTTGAACTCGCCGAGGATGGACTCCTGCTTGCGGCCCTCGGGGACGACGATGTCCAGCAGCGGCGGCTGGATCTCGGCGTCCTCGCGGCCTCCGCCGAAGCGGTCGGTCCACTTGCCCGGCGAGACCGGCAGGATCATCAACGACTCGTCCACGGGCTGACGCCCCAGGGCACGGTTGAGGTCGAACGACTGCATCACGTTGGCGCCCGAGACGGCCACCACGTAGCTCCAGGTGTCCTTGGCCGGACCGCTCAGGAACGCTCCGGGCACGAAGAAGCTCACCTTGTTGCCGCGCACCCGCACCTGGGTCGGGAAGAAGATACGGTCCTCCACGTCGATGGGGATGCGCTCCCTCATCGCCTTGGCCTGGTCCTCTTCGAGCGTGCTCTCCTCGTTCTTCATCTCGTCCTTGACGGCCTGGTTCATCATCCGCTTCAGCGCGGCCCGCGCTTCGTGCGGCCGGGGGGTGAGGATGATGGCCTTTTCCCAGGCGCTCGCCGGATCGATCACCGCCCGGCGGCCGGGCAGCGTCGAGGTGGTGCCCGAGCCGATGGTCCGGTCGGTGTCGATGTAGATGTCGAGGTTCATGGTGTAGAAGCCGAAGCGGGCGACCGTCTCCAGGGAAGTCCCCACGCCGTCGATCACCTCCCGCCCCGGAACCCGTACCGGCCTGGCGAACGTCGCCTCGAAAAGCGTGCCGTCCCCGTCGGCCTCGGCGGTCAAGGAGACTAGGTCGAGATCGCCCGGGTCCAGCTCATTGTTGAGCGGATAGACGAAGTTGCCATCCCCGTGGTCGTCGCCCCTCGGATCGCTGAGCTTGAACAGGGTCTTGCCCGCGAACGCCGGCACCGCGGTGACTGCGACGGCCACCATGAGAATCAATACAAAGGCCTTGCGCATTGCATCTCCAGTTGTGAAGCGAAGAGCCCGGCCGTGCGACGGATCGCACGATCGCACAGCCGGGCTCGAAAGGCGGTGCTTTAGAACCGCACCTTCATGAACACCTTCATCCGCTGCTGCGTGAACTCGCGCGTGGTCAGGCTGTTCCAGCCTCCGAAGCGGCCCCGGAAACCGGGCGAGCCGACCGGCACGCCGAAATTCCGCGAGATCTCGTCGTCGGCGAACTGGGTCACGAAACCGCCGCCGAAGTCGGGATCGAACTCGCCCCAGTTGTGCTCGTAACTCGCGCCGAACTCCGCGCCGCCGATGACGTAGCGGCCGTAGAGGATCAGCTTGTTCTTGTCGTGCTGGCCCGAGGCCATGTTGTGCAGGTTGTACGCCTGGAAGGCCGTGTTGCCGTCCTGCATGTCGATGTCGTACTTCTCGTAGGTGAGCGAGCTGTAGAGGTTGTCCGTGAGCTGGTAGCCGGTGCCGAGCTGAAGGAGCTGGTAGTCCATGTCGCGGTCGTCGTCGGACAGGTCGGTGAACGGTTTCCACTGCGGACCCGTGACGCCGTTGACCGTGATGATCGGCGGGGCGGAGAAGATCGACCCCGAGGTGTTGCCCGGCGAGTAGAAGCGGGTGGTCCCGTCGGGGTTGGTGGGCAGGAAGCGCGGATCGTTCATGCGGTCGTCCTGCTCGTCGATCCACTTGACCTTGCCGAAGATCTCCAGGCCCGTGCCCACGTTCAGCAGGTACTTGCCCCGCACGAGCGCGATCTGGGTCTCCTTGTCCTGGAACGGCGCGTAAGCGTTGCGGTAGGAGCCGACACCGGCGTCCGACTCGAAGTTCGGATAGGGCGACTGGTCGAGCGGCTTGTTGGGCTGGTCCCACGCCTGCCAGTTGGTGAACGGGTTCCACCGGAAGCGGCGCCATCGCTGCTCGCGGAAGGTGGTCGCGAAGATCGACGCGTAGACGCGGAAATCGGGGGGGGCGGCCGCCCGGCGCACCCAGCTCTCCACCTCCTCGG
>JANOCF010000223.1:0-3502 GCA_031412055.1 Holophagales bacterium
TCGTGCTGGTGCCGCAGCAGGGGGAAGGAAGCGCGTTCCGCATCGAGAGCCCGGTCAAGGATCAGGCCGACCGGGAGAAGGTGGACAGCCTGTTCGCGGAGCTGAGCGGCCTGACCGCCGAGCGCTTCGTGGACCAGCCGCCCCAGCCGCTGGCGGAGCTGGGCCTCCAGCCGCCCCGGGCCGTCGTGGAGGTGGCCTTCGCGCAGGGTCCGCCCACGCGCATCGAGCTGGGCGGACCCACGGTACCCGCCGAAGCCGCCAGCCCCGAGGAACCCGCTCCCGGCGAGCCCGCGCCTGTCGAGACCTTCTGGGCCAGGACCGGAAGCCAGCTCTTCCAGGTCCGGACCCGGCTTCAGGAGGCCGCGGCCCGTCCGATGGAGGAGTGGCGGTCCCAGTCGCTCTCGTCGTTGGACGTCTTCCAGGTGGATTCGCTCGCGGTGCAGGACGGCCAGGGCAAGCTCGATCTTCAACGCGCCGAGCCCGACTGGAAGCGGGGAGAGGAGACCATCTCCTACCTGCCGGTGAGCGACTTCCTCTTCTCCCTCACCGGCGCCACGGCGGAACGGCTCCTCGCGGCGGACGACGTCCCCCTTGGAAAGCCGGTCCTCACCGTCACCCTGAAGCCCAAGCAAGGCGCCCAGGAGATCCTGACCCTCTATCCGCAGGTCGCGGCCGGGGTTCCGGCGCGGGCCAGCGGCCGGGACCTGGTGCTGCTCCTCCCGGCGGGCACGCTCCAGGAGATCCAGGGCAAGCTCGCCGAGGTCCGCAAGGCCAGACCCGTCGAAAAGCAGTAGGGGCGCAGCATGCTGCGCCCCTACACCACCTGCCATCTGTAGAGAGTCCCGCTCTCGTTACTTCTTGTCCTCGGGATGATCGTGCGGGCTGTGCATGCTCCCCTGCGGGGAGACCCCGTGCTTGGCCACCTCGTGCAGGGTGTGCTTGGACATCACGCTGTGGTGACGGCCGTAGAAGAGGTAGATGAGCATGCCGACCGCCAGCCAGACGAAGAGCCGCATCCAGTTGTCCGCGGGCAGCGAGAACATCAGCATCAGGCAGGTGAGGATGCCCAGGATCGGGACGAGCGGCACCCAGGGGCAGCGGAACGGCCGCTCCGCGTTGGGGTACTTCTTCCGCATGATGAGCACCGCCGCGCAGACCACCACGAAGGCGAACAGCGTGCCGATGTTCGTCAGGTGGAGCAGCGCTTCCAGGGGCAGGAAGCCGGCGAGCACGATGACGAAGGCGCCGATCAGCATCGTCGACTTGTGCGGGGTCCGGAACTTCGGGTGGACGTCGCCGAAGAAGCCCTTGGGGACCAGGCCGTCGCGGGCCATGGCCAGGAACACGCGCGGGCCGGAGAGCATCATGACCAGGAGCACCGAGGTGATGCCGGCGATGCCGGCGACCGCGATGAGAACCTCGGCCCAGCCCATCCCCTGCTGAGCGAAGGCGTTGCTCACCGGGGCGGCGATGTCGATCTCGTTGTAGCGGACCATGCCGGTGAGGACGGCCACCACGCCGATATAGAGGACGGTGCAGATCACCAGTGAAGCCACGATGCCGATGGGCACGTCGCGCTGCGGGTTCTTGGCCTCCTCGGTGTGCGTCGACACCGAGTCGAAGCCGATGTAGGCGAAGAAGATGATGGCCGATCCGGCGAGCATGCCCAGGGGGTTGCCGCTCGGGTCCGCCTGCCCGGCTACGTGCTTGCCGAAGAAGCTGAAGCCCGTCCAGCCGTAGGGCGCGAACGGCTCCCAGTTGGCGGGGTTGATGTAGAAGGCGCCGACTCCGATGACGAAGAGCACGGCCGCCAGCTTGACCAGCACCATGGCGGCGTTGAAGCTGGCGCTCTCCTGGATGCCCTTGACCAGCACCAGGGTCACGACGATGACGATGAGGACCGCCGGCAGGTTGATGAACGATCCCGTGGGGGCCAGGTTGCCCGTGGCCACGTCGTAGCGCCAGGGCGACGACTGCAGATAGCTCGGCAGCTCCATGCCTATCTTGGGCAGCAGGCTTTGGAAGTAGCCTGACCATCCCGCGGCTACAGTTGCGCTGCCGACCGCGTACTCCAGCACCAGGTCCCAGCCGATGATCCAGGCGAACATCTCGCCCAGGGTGGCGTAGGCGTAGGTGTAGGCCGAGCCGGCCACCGGCACCATGGCCGCGAACTCCGCGTAGCACAGCGCCGCGAAGATGCAGGTGATGCCGGCCACCACGTAGGAGAGCATCAGGGCCGGACCCGCAATGTTGTGGGCCGCGGCGCCGGTCGCCACGAAGATGCCCGCGCCGATGATCGCGCCCACTCCCAGGGCCGTCAGCTGGACAGGCCCGAGGATGCGCCGCAGGCGGTTGTCATCCTTGGCCTCGGCCAGGAGCATGTCGAGCGGCTTCCTGGCAAAAAAGTTGTTCGCCATGAACGTTAAACCTCCAAGAAAGTTGGGGTCAGGAGACGTCTCCCGCCGCGTCGGGAGCCGGTGTTCCGGCCCTCCGCCAAAGAAAATACACAGGGATGCCGGTCAGGACGATGAGCAGCCCGGGCAGGCTGGTCTTCGTCCGGTAGACCAGCAGGACGAGCGAGATTACGGTGGCGGCCAGGATGTAGAGCGCCGGCACCAGGGGATAGCCGAACGCCCGGTAGGGCCGCTCCGCATCCGGCCGCTTCGACCGCAGGACGAAGATGCCGGCGATCGTCAGGATGTAGAAGATCAGCACCGCGAACACGACGTAGTCGAGCAGGGTGCCGTAGAGGTTGCCGTACGCCGGCTGGCCGTCGGTGCCGACCGTCCGGGTGCGCGCCAGCACCAGCAGCGAGGCCCACCCGCACTGCAGGATCAGGCCGAAGGCGGGCACGTGCCGCTCGTTGAGCGTGCCGGTGCGGCGGAAGAACAGCCGGTCGCGGGCCATGGCGTAGTAGACCCGGGCGCCGGCCAGGATCAGGCCGTTGTTGCAGCCGAAGGTCGAGATGATGATGGCGACCGCCATGATCGAAGCCCCCACCGGCCCGAAGATCGCCTGCAGGGCCGCGGTCGCGACCCGGTCGTCGGGCGCGTTCTGGATCGCGTCCAGCGGCAGCACGCAGAGGTAGGCGAGGTTGGCCAGAAGATAGAGCACGATCACAAGAGAGGTGCCGGCGGCGAGTGAAAGCGGGATGTTGCGCTTCGGGTTCTTGACCTCGCCCGCGGTGAAGGTGATGTTGTTCCAGGCGTCGGCGGAGAACAGCGAGCCCACCTGGGCGACGCAGAAGGCGATGAACAGGCCGAAGGCTCCCATCGAGGCCGCGACCGCCGGAGCGGAGGAGATCCCGGGCTCGATCGTGACCGTGTCGCGCGGCGTCCACAGGTCTCCGAAGTTGGCCGCGATCGCCTCGGCGTTGCGTCCCACCAGGAACGCGACCAGGATCAGCAGCAGAAGCGACACCGTCTTGGCCGAGGTGAACGTGTTCTGGATCATCTTGCCCAGCCGGATGCCGCGCGTGTTGAGCCAGGTCAGGAAGACCAGC
>JANOCF010000224.1:0-3830 GCA_031412055.1 Holophagales bacterium
GAGGAGACGTCCCCAGGTGGCTTTTGATGGATGCCGTGCGAAGCCAAGGCGGCTGTAGTGAAAGGAAGGTTGTTGTGCAGCACGAGTCAAAGCCGAAGTATCGCCTCACCATCACATTGACTCCTTCGGCGGGCGGAACTACCGTTTCGTGGGCTCAGGCCTTCGAGAGTGCAGAAGTTGCAAGCCGCATCGAACACATTGTCGTCCCCTCTAATGAGCAGAACCTTGATCGCCTGTCGTCCGAGGTATTGAGCAAGCCGGCCGCGCGGTGACCTTTGCTGTCCCAATACTACGCTTCCACGGGACGGCGGCTGCCTTGGACGTTCATAAAGTGTTGCAGCCCCGCAGTACCAGGTTGAGCAGGACGGTGAGGAAGAGCGATAGGAGGATGCTCATCCAACAGCCGGTCATCCGAAATCTCACAGGCATAGGGTCTCCTTCGGATTGCCGCCCGCCTGGGCGCGGGCGGGTTCCATTTATGCCAGAACGATGCCTGTGCTGCGGAGACGCATGCCGAGGCGGCTCTGCGGCGCTCGCTCATGCTTCAGGAAAAGCTCTGGGGATTTAGTCCACTCCTTAGTCCACGATGCGGGTGTGGCTGAGATCAACCTCCATGAAGCGAAGACCCATCTGCCCCGGCTGCTTCTGCGCGTCGCCGCCGGCGAGGAGATCGTGATCGCCCAGGCCGGCAAGCCTCCCTCGGCCAACAGCCAGGTCGCGGCCTACAAGGTCGATCTGCTCAGGGCGTAATCCGCGCGACGCGGACGTTCTCAGTGTCTGGTAGAATCGCCGGACCGTTCAACAAAGGACCGAAAGACCGAGGCTTGCGCTTATGATGATCGAGTACGCCGAATCGGACGAGCAGATTGCCGCTACCTTCGAGGTCATGCGGCAGCTCCGGCCGCATCTCGTAGAGACAGAGTACGTTCCGCTGATCCGGGCGCACATGTCGAGCGACGGTTTCCGTCTGGTATTCCTCGCCGACGAGGGTGAGGTGCGCGCGGTGGCCGGGTACCGGTACATGAACATGCTTTATTGCGGGCGCCTGCTTTACGTCGACGATCTTGTGTCGGACGAGCGCGTGCGATCGCGCGGCTATGGGGCTCGGCTTCTCGACTGGCTGAAGGACGAGGGCCGCCGGCAGGGTTGCAGCGAGCTGCAATTGATCTCGCGAGTGACCCGGGAGCAGGCCCACCGGTTCTACTTCCGCGAGGGCCTCGCTATCGAGTGCTTCCAGTTCCGGGCCAGGCTCTGATCCTCGGCTCCGGCCTGCAAAAAATTTAGCGTAAGCACGTAAGCTCGCGGAGCGGGTTCCCGGATCTTTTCAGGGCTCAGTGGCCCGCTTTGGGCCGTTCGGCGCACTCTTACTTTTGAGAGATGGACCTTGACGAGCCGTGCCCGGCCGTCAGGGTGGAGTAAATCGATCCTCGATAGCGAGGAGACAAGGAGAATTTCATGAAGCGTATGATGTGCTCGGCCTTGTTGTTGCTTGTGTCAGCGCCAGGTTTCGCCGCGTCGCCGGTTCCGGACTTCATGGTCTCGGGAGCCAGCGCGGAAGTAGAAGTGGTCGGCACTCAGCGGGAGCCGGGAGCCCGGGCCGCGGAGATGCAGGCGCTGCAGGAGCGGTTGGCCGCCAGCCGTGTCGACAAGGCGCTGGCCCAGCCGATCATGGTTGAGCTCACCGCGACCGAGCGCCAGCGGATCAACGACGTCAATCGAGTTGAAAAGCGGTACCAGGTCGGAATTTCCCGGCAGCTCGGATCGAGCGTCAACTTCTCGACCGCCCGCTCGCTCGGCAAGCGCACCGCCAGCCTGAATGTGGGCGCTGCCCGCGGCAACGGCGACAACGGTTTCGTCTGGACCGCCGCTGTGCGGGTTCCCGGCGCCACCGCCCTGCGCCTCCACCTTACCGGCGTCGACATGGCGGCCGGTGACAAGCTCTACGTCTACAACCTCGCAGGCCAGGCCTTCGGTCCCTACACGGGCCGCGGCCCGCTCAACGATGGCGTCCTGCACACCAACACGGTCTTCGGCGAGCGGCTGTTTCTCCAGCTTCACTCGAAGGCGAACGCCGAGCGCGCCCCGCGGTTCACGGTCGCGGAAGTCGGCATCATGGGTGCCCGCTTCGCGGTCCCGCGCTACGGCACCAAGGGCGTGTTGAACGCCGACGACCTCAAGGCCGTCACCGCCCAGGCCAGCAACCTCTGCTCGAACAATGCCGACTGCATCGTGAACGCGGGCTGCCAGTCGAGCGCGGTAGTCAACACGGCCAAGGACGCGGTTGCCACGATGCTGTTCCAGTCGGGCGCCTCTTTCTACATCTGCACCGGCGGCCTGATCGCGGACTCGGTCACCACCTCGGTGATCCCCTACTTCCTCACGGCCAACCACTGCATCAGCACCAGCGGCGAGGCCGCCAGCCTGGAGACTTACTTCGACTACGCCACCACCTGCAGCAGCCCGAACTGCACGCAGCCCTACAACAACACCGGAGAGACCGTCGGCGCCACGATCAAGGTCGGCAACTCGAACACCGATGTCACGCTGCTGCAACTCTCGTCGGCGCCGACGACGCCGGACGGCGTCGCCACCTACCTGGGCTGGCTGAGCACGCCGGTCGCCAACACCAACAATCTGGCGCTCTATCGCATCAGCCACCCGTCGGGTTCGCCCCAGGCCTATACGGAGGGCGTGGTCGACACCACCAAGGGAACCTGCCGCACCCTGGCCCGCGGCAACTTCATCTACAGCCGTGACACCCTGGGCGGCACCGAGGGCGGCAGCAGCGGCTCGCCGGTCGTCAACGGCTCCGGCCAGATCGTCGGCCAGCTCTATGGCGCGTGCGGCACCAATGTCAACAACTCCTGCGACGCCGTGAGCAATGCCACGGTCGACGGCGCCTTCGCGGTCTCCTACTCGCTCCTGGCCCCGTTCCTGAACCCGGGCAGCGGCGGCAGTTGCAGCGCCAAGGGCGCGGCCTGCACCACCAACAGCAACTGCTGCTCGAACAGCTGCAAGGGCAGGACTTGCCGGTAAGCTGAGTTGAGCGACGGGACCCTCGCTCGAGGGTCCCTGCCGGTTCAAGAGGGGGCGTGCCGACCGCACGCCCCCTTTGTTTTTTACTGACCGCCCGAGAACGCGCTGTCCAGGGTGACCTGGACGTCGGCTCCGAAGTCGAGATCCCGGCCCAGGAAGGCGCCGGTTGCCTGGGTGCGGTCCTGCAGCCAGGCCGTCCCGTTCGGCGCGTACAGGTTCGCGGAGAAGGTGTTGTCCACCCCGATCTCCACGGCTTTCGGCGTCTGGGTGAGCCCGCCGGTCGTACCGTTGATCCCGCCGACGTAGAAGACGATGGACGAGGCGTCGATCGCCGCGCCCGAGGCCGGTCCCACGACGGTCAGGTTCTTCGTGCTCAGCTTCTGCTGCACCCGGATCACCGAGGCGGCCGAGAAGTACAGCTTCGCCTCGCGGTCGACCAGGATGGAGCGGAAGTGGTAGACGCCGCCGGTGAAGGTGACGGTCCCCTTTCTCCCGACCACCAGGTCCAGGTAGCTGCCGGCAGCCAGCGTGCGGGTGCCGTTGTTCGCGACGGTGATGTTGGTGGTGCCCGGCGTGGCCGTCAGGAACGGCGGCAGCGCGGAGAACACCGGCAGCGGCAGCGGCGAGGTCTGAGCACCCGAGATGACGCCGCTGTTGGTGAGTTGGTTGTAGCGGACGTCTCCGGAGATGGCAGCCCCGGCCGCCACGGTGACGCTGTCGCCTTCCACGTCCCAGCCCGCGGCGGTGGTGACCGATCCGCCGACGCTCAACTCGGCGCCGTTCAAGAAGGGTCC
>JANOCF010000225.1:0-12789 GCA_031412055.1 Holophagales bacterium
ATGAGTACGGCCTGACGCTGATGGGCCGGGCGGTGCCGGGCATGCGGCCGGCCGACCACCGCTCGAAGTTCCTGGAGGCGTTCCACAGCCTGCTCCACCAGGTGGCGGTCTTCTACAAGGAGGACTCGGACACCACGGTCATCGCCAACGGCTTTCCTCTGCTCAACAGCCTCAAGGAAGTTCACATGCTGCTCGCCGAAGGGGCGCACAACCAGTTCGGCGACCTGCCCTGGACCGCGCGGGTGGAGATGCTGATCCAGCAGTGGCTGCTCTCCCGGCGCGAGCTGCGGGACTTCCTGCGCGGCCGTCCCATGGTCCCCTACAAGGAGCCCTGGATGGGCCAGGTGGACACCCTGCGGCGGATGTTCGGCTGGGGGGACACGCCGGTCACCCACTTCCGGGACCTGGCGACGTTCGGCGAGCAGATCCTGCTTTCGATCCGTTACGGGGACTGGATCAACGTCGACGACGAGGACGCGGCCAAGAACTGGGCGCGCTACTGGAAGCCGGAGATCCAGGGCTACGTCCACGCCTACCGGGCGGCAACGGGGATCGACCTCACCACGGCCGACATGAACCGGCAGATCAACTCGACCACGCCGTCGGTCCTGCTCCAGCGAAGGCTCGCGCAGAGCAGGGTGCGATAGGAGGTTGAGCCATGATCATCGACTGCCACTGCCACGCGGGCAGAGGCGACGGCCTGACCGGTCCCTGGGATACGGCGGCCCCCCTCGACGGATACCTGAGGTGGGCCGCCCCGCACGGGATCGATCGCACCGTCCTCTTTGCCGCCTTCCACTCGGACTACCAGGCAGCCAACCGGGAGGTGGCCCGGATCGTCAGGAGCCGGCCGGACCGCTTCTACGGCTTCGCCTTCCTCCACGCGGCGCGCGACCGCGGGAGAGTCGAGCTGCTGGTGCGCGAGGCGGTCGAGCAGCACGGCTTTCGCGGCATCAAGGTGCACCGCCACGACGCTCGCATCAACCGCGAGATCTGCGAGGCCGCGCGCGCCTACGGGCTGCCGGTGCTCTATGACGTCATGGGCGAGGTGTCCGTGGTGGAGCTGCTCGCGACCGAGTACCCGGACGTCAACTTCATCATCCCCCACCTGGGGAGCTTCGCCGACGACTGGCGGGCGCAGCTCGCCCTCATCGACCACCTGGTCCGCCATCCCAATGTCTACACCGACACCTCGGGCGTGCGGCGGTTCGACATCCTGGAGCAAGCTGCGCGGCGGGCGGGCGCCGGCAAGATCCTCTTCGGCTCGGACGGCCCTTGGCTCCATCCCGGCGTGGAGCTCGCCAAGGTGAAGGCGCTCGGGTTCTCTCCACAGGAGGAGAGAAAGGTCCTGAGCGGCAACATTCTCAAGCTGATGGGTCCGGCCGGCGGGCCGCCCGGCGCATCTGGAGAGCGCGGTCCGTGACTCCCAGCCGGTCGGCGGCGCGCCGGAGACTGCCGTTCTCCTCGTCCAGGGCGAGGCGCACCGCGGTCTCGGCGGCGAGGTTGCCGATCTCCTTGAGCCCGAGGCCGCGCGCCAGGGCCAGGCGGACGGCACCGTCGAAGCCGTCCACGGCCCGGACCGCCAGCTCCTCCTGCCGCGGTCTCTCCTCCCCGGGCACGTCGCCCAGGGTGATGGGACCGCGGCCCACATGACGGTGGGCGATGCGCCCCACGAGCTGGCGCAGGTCGCGCACGTTGCCGGGGTAGTCGCGGGACAGGAGGAGGTCCAGCACCTCGGGGTCGATCTCGGGCACGTCCTCGCCGTAGCGCTCCGCCAGGAAGTGGCGTGCCAGGAGCGGGATGTCCTCCCGCCTCTCCCGTAGCGAAGGCAGGCAGCAGGTCCAGGCCGCGATCCGGTAGTAGAAGTCGCGCCGGAACCGCCCCTCCTCCACCTCCCCCAGAAGATCGCGGTGGGTCGCGCAGACGAGCCGGAAGCGGGCCCTCTGCCAGGCGTTGCTCCCCACCCGCTTGTAGGTGCCCTCCTGCACAACGCGCAGCAGCTCCGCCTGCAGGCGCAGGGGCAGCTCCCCCACTTCGTCCAGGAACAGCGTGCCGCCGTCGGCCAGGGCGAAGGCGCCCTCGCGGGCCGACACCGCGCTGGTGAACGAGCCGCGCTCGTGGCCGAAGAACTCGCTGCCCGACAGCTCGGGCACGATCGTGGTGCAGTCCAGCACGACCAGCTCCCGCTTGTCCTCGCGAGAGTCGAGCGTGTGGATGAGGCGGGCCACCAGCTCCTTGCCGGTGCCACTCTCGCCGCCGAGGAGGATCGACGAGGTGCTGAAGCGGGCCACCTCGACCACCAGGCGCAGGGCCGAGCGCCAGACCAGGCTCCGGCCGACCAGGTTCCTCGTTACCACGGAGGAGCGCACGAGGCGGTCGACCTCCTCCCAGCGCTCGAAGCGGGCGGCGATGGCCTCCGCGGCCTCGGCGGTCCCGGAACCCTCGGTCGCGGCCAGAACGTCCGACGCGCCGGCCTCCAGGAGCCGCCAGCCGGCGCCGCGGGCGAGAGCCTCGCGCTGGGTCCCCACCGCGATCAGGCGCTCCTCGCCATGGCGGCTGTGCTCCCGTACCCGGTCCACGAGCTCCGGGGCGTCGCCGTCGAAGATCAGCACGCCCGGACCGTTCCCTGACGAGGACCTGGAGAGCGGGTAGCACTCGATCCCCTTTCTCGACAGCGCCTCGACCAGCCCTGGCACCACGGTTCCCGTCCCGGAGCCGAAGCGATCCCACCAGACTGCAAGACGATCCTTGTCCCGCATGACAAAGAAGGGGACGCTTGAACGAGGCTCTGTCCCTCACCGTCCCGGGCTGTCCCGAGTCCGGAGGGTGATTCAGGGCTCCTGCGGAGCTCAATACTGAGCTCAATGCTGAGGTCAATACTGGCGGGGATTTTTCAGACGAGTCGGTCGTGCGCTTCTTCTGGCTCGCCGACCCCGGAGCGGCGGGCGTCAGGAGGGGGCTGAGGTCTGTGCCCATCTCCTGCCGCCGGCCGCTAGCCGGAGCCGGCCGGACTCTTCCACTGCGGTCCGGCCCTCCGCTCTCCGCCCGTCACGCCCGCGTCATCGCCTTTCGGAGCTGCCCCTTCAGCACCGACAGGTTGCGCGACGCCGCGCCCGCCTGCCAGTAGATCGAGGCGTTGGCGCACCCGGTCGGCTTGGTGACACCGGTGCACGTCTCGCCCCCATCAAGAATGCTGGCGCTCGTTCCTGACAGGCTGACCATCAGATCCTTTACTTTGAAGCTCATTTCTCTCTCCTTCCGGGGCTTCATGCCCCTGTTCGGGCTCACGCCCGGTTTAATGTCTGCCGCATCTGGCCTTTGCCGCTGCAGGTGTCGTAGTCGTCCACGGCGGTCACCTTGATCGTGAGATCCTGTACCTGTAAGTCATCTTTCCTCCCCAATGGGGCATCTCCCCAGTGATTGCAGGACATCAACCTCCTTCTTCGCTCAGGGTCAGCAGCCAGACATCCCCCTCATCGACCGCCCGCACTGCGAACAGGGAGCGGTCGTCGGGGCTGGTGCTCAAGGCGGTATAGATCGAGCTCGGCGGGGGCGCGAGAATCTCCCGCGCCTGCAGGGTGACGGTATCGAAGAGATGGATCCGCCCGCCCTCGATGTACAAAAGCCGTCGGCCGTCGTGGAGCCAGACCGGATTCGCTCCACGGCTCGTCCACCTTAGATAGGTGCCTGAAGTGAGCGAGTGTGCGCCGATCCCCTCCAACATCGAGCCGTCGATCTTTGCCATGTTGCCGACCAGCCGCTCTCCGTCGAGCGACCAGGAAGTCGGATAGAACCTTTCGCCAAGGGTATTTGCGGATGAAAGAGGGCGCGCCTTCCGGGTCTGGAGAGGCTCGGAGAGGTCGATCACCGCCGCCTGCTCCCCGTAGGTGCAGGCCAGCTGCCGCCCGTCCGGAGACCAGACCGGGAAGGTCAGGGGCTGCGCGCCGGCCGGAAGGACCCGCTCCGGCTCGCCGCCGGCCATGGGGAGGATCCAGGCCTCGTAGTTGCCGCCCCGGTTCGAGTAGAAGAGCAGCCGGAGGCCGTCCGGCGACCAGAACGGATGGCGGTCCTTGTAGCGGTCCGACGTGAGCTGCTTCAGTCCGCTGCCGTCGGGCCGGATCACGAACAGGTCCTCCCACGGCTGGTAGGCGTGGAAGGCGACCCAGCGGCCGTCGGGCGACACGTCGCAGGAGCGGATCGAATGCGAGCCCCGGGTCACCGCCGTCTCGCGCCCCACGACCCGCAGACTCGCCGGGTCGAACGAAAACCGCTCCAGATTGGCCTTGCTCTCGTTGGCCGCGTAGAGGATGCGGCCGCCGTCGCTGGAGAGGCTCCAGAAGCCGCTCGCCATGGCCGGGGTGGTTACCGGCTGGGGCTCGCCCAGCACCTCTCCGGAGCTCTGGTCGATCGGCAGACGCCACAGGTTGAGGCTGCCGCTCCGGTCGCTGCCGAAGTAGAGATGGGTGCCGTCCGGCGACCAGACGGGGTTCCAGTTGAGGTAGCCGTCGTCGAGGACCTTGCGGGGCGTGCCGCCGCCGGCGGGAAGCGTCCAGAGGACGCGCCGCGCGCTGTCCTTGGGCAGCCCCCAGTAGGCGATCCGCTCCCCGCTGGGGGACCAGCTCGGCTGCACGCTGTCTTCCCGCACCAGGAGTGTCCGCCGGCCGGTCTCCACCTCGATCCGCCAGATCTCGCTGTCCGCCTTGCGCGAGGAGGGCTCGGTGATCCCCTCGGTCGCCACCGCGAGGCTCCGGCCGTCGGGGGACCACGCCGGGTTGTAGCCAAAATCGGAGACGAGCCGCGCCGGGCCGCCGTCCCTGGACACGATGTAGATCCCTCCCCCGTCGCGCTCCGAGCGGAAGGCGATCGAGGCGCCGTCGGGAGAGAAGGCCGGATGGCTGTCGTCGACAGTAGAGTCCTCGGTGAGGTTGAGAGGAGCCCCGCCGCCGATGGTCTGGACGAAGAGATCCACCTGCCCGGCCACGGCCTTGGCATAGACGAAGGAGCCGCCGTCCGGAGACAGGGCCGGGTAGAGCTCCCGCCCCTCCTGGTCGGTGAGCCTGGAGAAGCTGGCCTGGACCGGCGCGGCGCCGTCCCGCTTGCCGTATGTCCGGTACTCCAGGTAGGCCAGCGTCAGGGCGAGCAGGGCTGCCGCGGCCACGGCTCCGCGCCAGCTCCGGCCACGCTGCCGATAGTGCTGATGCTGCGGGGGCTGGGGCCGGCCCGGAACGGCCGCGGCCAGCGTTCCCTGGAAGGCGATCAGGTCCGCGAGGGCCTCGGACGCCCCCGCATAGCGCTCGCCCGGCGACTTCGCGAGCATTCCGCCGACGATCCGCTCCAGCTCCGGCGGCACCTCGGGGCGCAGGCGGCCGAGGGGCGCGGGCCGGTCCTTGAGGAGGGAGTGGAGCACGGCCTTCAGGTCTTCTCCGCCCCGGAACGGCCGCGTGCCGGCCAGCATCTCGTAGAGGACGACCCCGAGCGACCAGACGTCCGCCCGGGGATCGACCTCCTCCCCCCGCGCCTGCTCGGGAGACATGTAGGAAGGGGTGCCGAGGAAGGAGCCGGCGACGTTCAGGCCGCCGGCGCCGCGCAGCTTGGCGATCCCGAAGTCCACGATCTTGACCACCCCGTCGCCGGTCACCACGAGGTTGGCCGGCTTGATGTCGCGGTGGACGATCCCCTCGCGGTGAGCCTTGGCGAGGCCCAGGGCGGTCTGGCGGGCGATCTCCACCGCCTCGGCCACCGGCAGCGGCCCGCGGGCGATCTTCGCCTTGACGGTCTCGCCGTCGTAGGCGGCCATGGCAAGGTAGAGCTCCCCGTCCTCGGTTTCGCCGACTTCGTGGATGGTGCAGATGTTGGAGTGGTCGAGGGCCGAGGCGGCCTGGGCCTCCTGGAGGAACCGGGCCTTGGACCCCGCGTCGCGCGTCATCTCGGGAGGGAGGAGCTTGATGGCGACCGTGCGCTTGAGCCGGGTGTCCTCGGCCTTGTAGACGGTGCCCATGGCGCCGCCCCCGAACGTGTCGACGATACGGTAGTGGGCGATCCACCGGCCGCCGTCGAAGCCATCGCCGTCGCCTGGCTGCTCCATGCCGGCGCCGGGGCGGCTCCCTTCCGCACTCTTCGGAGCCGCGGGGACGGGCTCCGGCTCCGGATAGCCGGAGCGGAGCCCCGGGACCTGGACGACCGTCGCCTCGGCCCCGGCCAGCTCCCCTCCCGCGAGGACGCCCCGCAGGATCACCAGCAGGTCGTCCATCACCGGACGCTCGGCGGGCGGCTTGGCCAGGGCCAGGAGCACCACCTCGTCAAGCTCGGGGGGGATTCCCGGATTGATCTTCGCCACGGGCACGGGCACGCGCTCCAGGATCGCCTGGGAGATCGCGTCGCGGTCGGCTCCCCGAAACGGCAGGCGGCCGGTGAGCATCTCGTAAAGGATGACCCCCAGCGACCAGACGTCCGTCCGAAAGTCGACCGGACCTCCCTGGAGCTGCTCCGGAGAGCGGTAGGCCAGCCCGCCCACTCCTTCCACGATCCAGGCGAGGCCGAAGCCGGCAACCCGGGCCTGGCCGTCCGCGGTCATCAGGATGTTGGCGGGCCGGAGGTTGCGGTGGATGAGCCCCGCGTCGTGCGCGCGGCCGAGGGCCGCGGCGACCTGGGAGGCGAGACCCACCGCCTGCTCGGGCGGCATCGGTCCCCGGTCGATCCGGTTGCCGAGCGGCTCCCCGTCGGCGAGCGCCCGGGCTACGTAGATCCCGCCTTCAGCGGTCTCGCCGATCTCCAGCGCGGCGCTGATGTGGGGGTGACCAAGCGCAACGGCGGCCTCGGCGTCGCGGCGGAGCCGCTCCAGGGCCTCCGGGTCCGAAGGAGCCGGGAGCACTTCGAGGGCCACGAGCCGATCGTCCCGGCCGTCCCGGGCCCGGTACACGGTCGCGGCCTCCTCGCGGTCGAGAAGCCCCAGTACTTGATAATGGGAGATCGTGCCGCCGCTCACCGCGGAATCTCCAGGCATGACCGCATGGCCACCTCGCTGTCCAGGATCTACTACTCCTAAGTGTCAGCAGACGCCTGAGGCGTGCCTTCGAGATCGGTTTGCCGGCCACGCAAAATCTAAGCAACTAATGATCAATTAGTATACCAGTTCCTTCAGCTGTGACTTCAACACCTTGCCCAACGCATTCCGGGGTAGGACATCAAGATAGCGGATTTCGCGGGGAATTTTGAAGGAGGCCATCTGATTTCCGCAAAATTTCAGGATTGCGGCCTCGTCCACGGGTCCGCCCTCCATCACCAGGAAGGCGACGGGGACCTCTCCCCACTCGGGATGGGGGCGGCCGATCACGGCGGCCTCGCGGACGCCGGGGAAGGTGGTCAGGACCTCCTCGATCTCACGCGGATAGATGTTGAAGCCGCCGCGCAGGATGAGCTCGTGCCGGCGCCCGAGGAGGGTGTAATGGCCGGTGGCCGGATCCCGGCGGGCGAGATCGCCGGTGCGGAACCAGCGCCGGCCCAGATCGTCGTGGACGAAGCTCTCCGCGGTCTTGGCGGGGTCCCGCCAGTAGCCCGGGAAGACGTGGCTGCCGCGGACGAGGAGCTCCCCGTCCCCGCCGGGCTCCACGTCGCGGAGATCCCTCTCCTCCGAATCGACGATGCGCGCGGAGACGCCGGGCAGCGGAGTGCCCACGGTGCCGGGGATGCGTGCCCCCGCGTAAGAGTTACTCAGGTTCATGCCGGTCTCGGTCATGCCGTAGCGCTCCAGGATCTCGTGCCCGGTCAGCTCCCGGAAGGCCTCGAAGGTCTCGGGAGCGAGCGGCGCGCTGCCGGAGCAGAACAGCCGGATATGCCGGAGGTCGGCGGTCCTCTCCTGCCGGTCCTGCCGGTCCTGCCGGCGCAATTCCTCCACCAGCCGGACGTACAGGGTGGGGACGCCGAAGAACAGGGTCGGCTCTCCGCCAAGCAGCTCGCCCGCGGTCCCGGCCGCGTCGAAGCGCCGGCGCAGCAGGACCGTGGCACCGGCGGCGAGCGCGCAGTGAAGGCCCACCACGAGCCCATGCGTGTGGAAGAGCGGAAGGGTGAGGAGGAGCACGTCTTTCGGCTCCCAGGCCCACGCGGCGAGCAGGCCGGCGACCGTCGCCATGACATTGCCGTGCGTGATCATCGCCCCCTTGCTGCGCCCGGTGGTGCCCGAGGTGTACAGGATCATTGCCAGATTGTCCTCGTCCACTAGAGACGTAGAAAACCCGGCAAGGTTGCCTGCCCAGCCCTCCAGCTCCTCCGCCAGGATCACGGCCTCCACGCTCGCCCGCTCCGCCGGCTCCACCTCGTCCAGAAACGGGAGCTGGCTCCGCTCGGTCACGACGAAGCGGGGAGCCGCGTCGGAGAGGATGTGTCCGATCTCCCGCCGCCGGTAGGCAAGGTTCATGGGCACCATCACCGCCCCGAGGCGGATCGTCGCCAGGTAGGCGACGACGAATTCCGGCCGGTTTCCAAGAAAGAAAGCCACGCGGTCGCCGGGACGCAGCCCCCGCTCCTGGAAGCCCGCGGCGAGACGGTCCGCGGCGGCGAAGAGCCCGGAGTAGGCGAGGTCGGCCGGCTCTCCGTCCGGCGTGGAGAATCGGAGGGCCGGCTTGTCGGGAGAGCGCCGCAAGGGGATGGCGAACAGGTCGTGAAGGTTCATGGGGTGGAATGCTACGATGGCTGTCAACCACCAGCGATCCGTCGCACGAGGGAGCCCGGCCATGATCCGACCCGAGATCTTCCCTTCGCCGATCCTCCGCATCCTCGCGGCGGGGCTTGTCATGGCGATTTCCTGGGTCGGCGCCGCGGCGCAGAGAGCCCCCTCAGCCTCCTCAGCTCCTTCAGAAAACCAGGAGCAGACCTTCTTCGAGAGCATCGACGTCAACGTCGTCAACGTCGAGGTCTACGTTACCGACCGCCAGGGGCAGAGAGTCCAGGGGCTGACCCAGGACGACTTCCAGCTCCTGGAGGACGGCAAGGCGGTGGACATCACCAACTTCTACACCGTCTCCGAAGGGCAGGAAGCCGCCGCTCCTACGGCAGAGGGTTCCCCAACGCCTCTGGCCGCGGGCACGGCCCCATCCGAGGATTCCCAGAAGCTCTACCTGGCCATCTTCATCGACAACCGCACCCTGGTCCCGGCCTCCCGCAAACGGCTCCTCGACTCGGTCCAGGAGCTCGTCTCCCGGCTCGCTCCCGGCGACCGCCTCCTGCTCGCGAGCTACGACGGGTCCGTGAAGGTCCGGCAGGGCGTGACCAGCGACCCCGCCGCGCTGCGCGCGGCCCTGCAGGAGATGGCGACCATCGCGCCCAATGGGATCAGCCGCGACTCGGCCCGGCGCAACCTGCTCCGGCTGCTCGATTCGGCGGACTCGCCGGGAGGAGGAGAGTCCCAGCGCAGCCAGGCGGCGGCGATCCTGGCGGAACAGCTGTACCACGACATCCGGTCTTACGGGCAGCAGCAGTACGACGAGAGCCGGGCGGCCATGGCGCTGCTCAGGGAGTTCGTCGACTCTCTCGCCGGCCTGCCGGGGCGCAAGGCCCTGCTCTTTGTGAGCGGCGGCATGTCTCTGCGTCCGGCCGAAGCTCTCCTGCGCGCCTGGGAGTCTCGATTTTCGAGCCTGGCCCGGGATGTCGGGTTCAGCTCGTTCGACTTCCAGCAGTTCGATACCACGCCCCTCGTCAAGGAGCTGATCGATCATGCCAACTCGAACCGGGTCACCTTCTACGCCCTGGCGGAGACCACGGAGCTTGCCGGCATCTCGGCCGAGTCCGGGCTGAGCCTGAACCTGAGCTCCGAGCTGGAGGTCACCGAGCGGACGAACCTTCAGATGTCGATGCAGATGATCGCCGGCGGCACCGGCGGCCTGTCCAGCATCGACGCCGCCGGAGGTCCTCTCATCGACCGCATGCGCGACGACTTCCACATCTACTACTCGCTGGGCTACGTCCCGCAGCAAGGCCGGGACGGGCGCAAGCGCAAGGTCGAGGTGAAGACGCGGGACCGCTCGCTGGTCGTCCGCCATCGCGAGGCCCACAACGAGCGCACGGACCGCGACCGGATGACCAGCCGCGCCCGGTCGGCCCTCCTGCTGGGAGAGGAGGACAACCCGCTGGAGGTGGCCGTGGAGTTCGGGCGCGAGACCCGCAACGACAAGGGGCAGTACGAGGTGGAGGTGCTGGTGAAGTTCCCGCTCGCCAAGGTGGTCCTGGTGCCGCAGGACCAGTTTCACGAGGGCCGGCTGAGACTCTTCGTGGGCGCGCGGGACAGCCACGGCAGAAGCTCGCCCATCTCCGAGGTCGAGGTGCCGATCCGCGTTCCCAACGACCAGCTCCTGACCGCCCTCGGGCAGGTCGGCGCCTACCGCATGACCATGCTGCTGCGCCCGGAAGCCCACACGGTCGCGGTAGCCGTCCGCGACGAGCTGGGCAACGCCGAGTCCACGGCCAGGGCCGACTACACCCCGGGACAGCAGGAGCAGCCCCGGCCTCCGGAAACCGCTGAGCCCGGCCGATGAAGAGCGGAACCATCGCTCTGCTGCTCCTGATACTCCTGCTGCTCCTGGGCGCCCTTCCCGCCCTGGCTCAGACGGAGAGGCCGCCAATGCGCGTCCTCCGTACCGGCGGTCTTCAGGTCGAGACCGCCGCCCTGCTGATGAGCGGCCAGGAGGGCGGCACCATCCCCGTGGCTCCCCTGGTCGTGCCCCAGCCGGGAACCGGTGAAAAATCGAAGGTTTCAATCCTCCTGGAGCTGGACGGCGCCGAGATCCTCGAGGGCCAGACCGGCGATCTCCTCCGCCTGGACATCTGCCTCTACGCAGTCGTTACGGGGGCAACTACGGGGGCGACTGCAGGAAGAGTGGCCGGGGCGCGGATGGACACGGTCGAGATCGACCTGGCGCGCCTGGGCGCGGATATCGAAAGGAGCGGGGTCAAGTATGTCGGAGAGCTGGAGCTGCCCCCCGGCGAGTATGCCCTGAGGCTCCTGGTGCGAAACCCCGCCACCGGCGAGGTCGGACTGCGGGCCGTACCGCTCACGGTCCCCGACTTCCGCCAGCGCCAGGGCCTCGCCCTTTCTCCCCTCCTGCCCGAGCCCGCTGGCGCCTGGCTGGTGGCGCGGGGCGCGGGGATAACCTCTTCCCCCTCCTTCTCCCTGGATGCTCTGCCGTCGGCCCGGCCCATCCTGGCGCCGTCCGGGCCATCCTCGAAGGAAGTCCTCTTCCGGCTACCTGCCTGGAAGCTTGGAGAGGGCGAGCTGCGGGTCGAGGTCCGCCGTCCCGGAGGAGCCCGGGTGGCGACCTTCCCGGTCCGGGTGTCCGGCCGGGAGGCCACGAGCATTCCGGGCTTGGAGATCCTCGCGGCCTCCTTCGAGCCCAAGGATCTTGAGGAGGGGGTCTATGACCTTCGGGTCGTGGGCGGTGTCTCCGGGTCCGACGGCATGCCCGTCACGCCCTTCGTCCTTCTGGCGAAAGGGGGCGGAGGCCAGGTCTGGGCCGCGCTCACGCCGTCGCGGCGGAGTCACGCTGAAGCAGGGACCGGGGGCGCCACTTCGGCCATCCCGGCGCGGCAGGCCCCTCCGGCGCGGGCGAAGAGGGTGCGCAGCCTCGACGCGAAGCCTGTCCAGGCCGCCTACCGCAAGGCCCTGAGCCGGCTGGCCGGGGGAGACCGCGAAGGAGCGCGCGACGAGGTCCGGGAGATGGAACGGACGGTGCTGATGGGCGAGAAGCCGGCCTCCAGCGAGGATCTCCAGGAGGTGGAGCTGGCCGTGGCGAAGGAGCTGTCCCGGGGAAACCCGGAGGCCCTGATCCCCATCCTGGCCCTCCATCAGGTGATCTACCGTGACGCGGTGCGGGCGCACACATTCCTGCTGTCCACCCACTCCCGCGAGCTGATCTTCCAGTTGACCGGGCTCTACGCATCAGCCGAGCGCTCGCCCGACATGAACATGAAGAAGAGAGCTGCCGGCTTCCTGACGGCCCTGGCCGCCGAAATGATCTGGACCGCCCCGCCAAGCATGCGCTCACGGCTCTTCCAGAGGATCCTGGACCTCGATGGAACCGAAGAGACGGCGCTCCTCTGTCTGGCGGTGGACGCCGAGCGCCAGGGCCGGTACTCCGAAGCGGTCGCGGCGCTGGAGCGCCTGACCCGTGCCCATCCCGGCAACACCGAGGCGCGCCTCCGGCTCGCCGTGAATCTGGCGCGGCTCGGCAAGGTACAGGACGCCCGCAAGCTGCTGACCGAGATCTCCGGCGGCAAAGTCGACCCCGCCAGACCCACCGAGCCCTGGCTGCTCGCCGTGGCCTGGCAGGAGATCGGACGGCTCCTGATCGGTTCCGGCAATCTCGACCAGGCCGAAACGGTGCTGAGAGCGGGGCTCCAGCGTCTCCCGGACGATGAGAAGATCGCTCTCCAGCTCGCCCTGATCCGGGATCTTCGAAAAGATCCCCGGGGCGCCAGGGAGGCGGTATCGGGCTTGGGCACCAAGCCGGGCAGTACCAGCGCCATGGGATCCCTGGGAGCCAAGGGAGCCAGCACGGACAGCTCGCCGCGGCACCGCTACAACCGTCTCCCCTTCGAGCGGCTTGAGCAAGCCTGGAGCGACCTCCAGAAGAGCGCCCTCGACCACATCCCCACCCTGGCCGTGGCCCTCGGGCTGCCCGAAGGCGCCGAGCCTCCAAGGAATACGCCATGAGGCTCGCGCCACTGCTCCTGCTGTTGGCCGGCCTTCTCCCCCCCCAGCCCCCCCGGGGTATCCCCGCGGGGGGAGCCCCCCCCATACGG
>JANOCF010000226.1:0-13049 GCA_031412055.1 Holophagales bacterium
CGGCGACGTCCCCGTCGAGCCGGTGATCATCAAGAAGGCCAGCCTGGTCGCCGCGAAGTAGGTCCGCCGGTCGTTTCAAGGGTGGGGCGCAGCATGCTGCGCCCCTACAGCCCCAGCCATACTTTTTCGTCTGCTTGCGGATCAGGGTGAGCGAGCTCCAGAGGATCTCGAGCTGCTCCTTGCCGAAGGGCAGGCCCGAATCCTGCCAGACATCCCGCACCGCGCTCAGGAAGTCGTACCAGCTCACCGGGTGGTTCTTCTCGATGATCCGCCGCATGGCCGCGAGCAGGTCGGCCATGGTCCACATCGCGGGCCTGCGGCCTCCCAGCTCCATCCAGCCGAAGCGCAGCGAGTGCAGCCGCTGGCGCGACAGCTCCTGGTTCTTGTAGCGCACCCGCAGCCGGCCCACCTCGGGCAGACGGTGGAACACGAGGTCGTCCGGCGCCGCGTGGCTGCTCAGCACCTGCCAGTGCTGCGGCACCAGCTCTTCCTTGCGCACCTGCATTACGAGCGCATCGAAACGCTTCACGTCCAGCCCTTCGAACAGGACCCCGACCAACGGCACGTCCGCGCCATGGATCCAGGCCGTGATGTCTTCCGGGGTTGGCAGGGCACGGGCCGGCACGGCGGCTGCTTTGGCGGCGGCGGCTTCCTTCGCTGCAGCGGCTTTGGCCGCGATCTCCGCCTTGTCAGGTACTGGCGGTTTTGGCGATATGGGAGCCTCGGCGGCAGGCGAGACTTCGTTCTGCAGCGTCTCCACATCTCCCCGGGTCGTCGGGGCCTCCGGCTTGAAGGTCACATCGGTCGGTTCGGTCATCTGGCTCCTCCGAGAGGGACACGATAGTGTACTCGACTGGGAGGTGACCATGTCCGAGATGCCAGAGACAGGTGGGAAGACCGGAACCTACAGGAGCCGCGGACTGCGGCTGAGCTATCAGCACTTCGGCCAGGGCGAGCCGCTGCTCCTGCTCCACGCCTTTCCCCTCTCCGGGCGGATGTGGGGACCCCAGGCGGAAGCGTTCTCCGGGCCGTTCTCCGGGCGTTGGCGCCTCCTGGTCCCGGATCTCTCCGGCTTCGGCGCCTCCGAGCCGTCCCCGGAGATCTGCCGCATGACCGACATGGCCGCGGATGCCGTAGCGCTCCTCGACCACCTCGCGATCAACCGGGTGGTGCTGTGCGGGCTCTCCATGGGCGGCTACGCGGCCCTGGCCTTTGCCGAAACGTATCCGGACCGCCTCCGCGGGCTCGTCCTGGCCCATACCCGGGCTGGCGCGGACTCTCCCGAAGCCCGGGACCGCCGTCTCGCCACCGCCCGCGACGTGCTTGAGAAGGGCTCGGGCATCCTGGTGGACACCGCGGCGCCCAAGCTCCTGGGAGCCACGACCCGGTCCTCGCGGCCGGACCTGCTGCAAAAGGTCGGAGGCTGGGTCGGCGAAGCTCCACCCACAGGAGTGGCCGCGGCCCAGCGCGGCATGGCGGAGCGTCCGGATCGCACCCCGGTGCTGGCCGGCATCGCGGTGCCCGCCCTGGTCGTGCTGGGAGAGGAGGACGAGCTGATCCCGCCGGACGAGTCGCGGCGCATGGCCGAAGCCATTCCCGGAGCGGAGACCGCGGTGCTCGCGCGGTGCGGACACCTGGGGAACCTGGAGCGGCCCGCGGACTTCAACGGCGCGCTCTGCGGCTTCCTGTCCCGCCTCTGATATCTGCCTGTTTGATCGCCTCTAAAGACGACGACGCCCTGCCGGACGGAAGGCAGGGCGTCGAAAGAGCCGCGAGCCGATGTCTGGAACGACCGCCGCGGTCAGGGGCTGGGGCTTCGTGAAACGTTGCGGGCCTGGAGACCCTTGGGTCCCGTGATCACCTCAAAGTTCACCCGATCGCCCTGGTTCAGCGTGCGGAACCCTTCCGCGAGAATGGCGGTGTGATGGACGAACACGTCCTCGCCGCCCTCCTCGGCCTGGAGAAACCCATAGCCCTTGGCGTTGTTGAACCACTTGACCGTTCCCTGTAGTGCCGACATGTGCCGCGACTCCTTTCTAAAACACGAGCCCCGGCCTTCGAGGCTCGACCGAAAAAACACACGACTTCCCGGGACAGCGAGCGCTCGGCTCGGCCGGTCCTTCATCAAGCGAGACAAGGAATTTAACGGCATGGTCGCACCCGCGTTGCCCATATGCAAGGCAGGCTCTGCTCAGGAAGTGAGCAGTACTGGGTCGTATCGGGTGGTGCTTTCGAGGTGAGATCAGGGAGGAGAGATCTGGACCTGGCCTTGTGTGCTGTCTGCTGCTAGAAGGGATGGTGCCGAAGACCGGACTCGAACCGGCACGGGTTGCCCCACACGCCCCTCAAACGTGCGCGTCTACCAATTCCGCCACTTCGGCGCACACACAGGCCAAGTTTTCAATGCCCCGAGGTGACTCGGGATTCCCGCCGGAGCGGGTTACTGCTGCTGCGGAGGCGGCTGCTGCTGCGCCGGCGCCGGCTGACCACCACCCTGAGGGGCAGGAGCCGGAGCTGAAGCCGGAGGAGTCGCCGGAGCCGTGGCGCCACCAGAGGCGACGCCGCCCATCACCGTGCTCCGCCGGGCCTGAGGGACGCCGAGCATGAGCGTGGTGAGGATGAACACGACAAACGAGATCACGGTGAGCTTGTGCAACAGGGTGGTCGCTCCGCGCGCTCCGAAGGCTGCCTGCGAAGTGCCGCCTCCGAAGACCGACAAGTCGGCCCCCTTGCCCTGCTGAAGCAGGACGACGAGGATCAGAAACACGCAGACGATGATGTGAATCGCGTACAGCAGATAGATCACGGTCAAAAACCTCCGGTAGCTTCTTCCAACTTGGCGCGGACACCACCGCTCACACCCGGCCGTCCGTCAGCCGGAAGCACGAATGATACTCAGGAATTTCTGTGGGTCAAGGCTCGCGCCTCCGACGAGGAAGCCGTCGACGTCCGTTTGGGCGATCAAACCGGCCGCATTGCCGGGGGTGGCCGAGCCTCCGTAGAGGATCGGCAGGTCTCCTGCGCGGTCCTCGCCGAAGACCGTCCCGAGCAGTCCGCGGAGGAACCGGTGGGCCTCCTGGGCCATCTCCGGAGTGGCGGTCTCGCCCGTGCCGATCGCCCAGACCGGTTCATAGGCGAGGGCCATCTCGCCTGGCTCGCTCCGGGTTCCGAACGGCTCCAGGGCCGCCCGCACCTGCCGCTCCAGCACCTGGAAGGTCTCGCCGGCCCGGCGCTCGTCGCGGGTCTCCCCGACGCAGATCATCGGCGCGAGGCCGTGGCGCAGGGCCGCGGCGACCTTGCGCGCCACGACCGCGTCGTCCTCGCCATGGTTCTGCCGGCGCTCGCTGTGGCCGCAGAGCACCCAGGTGCAGCCGGAGTCCGCGAGCTGCGCGCCGGAGACGTCGCCCGTGTGGGCGCCCTTGTCCTCGGGATGGAGATCCTGGCCGCCGACGCCGATATCGGCGAAATGGGTACCCGCCAGCTCCTCGGCCACGGCCTGGATCAGGGGGAAGGAGGGAAAGACCACGACCCGGGTCTGCCCGCTCATCTCCATGAGCTCTCCGCGCAGCAGGCGGACGTGCACCGTGGCCTCGGCCCGGAGCAGGTTCATCTTCCAGTTCGCGGCGACGATCCGTCTCCTGCCAATATTGTTGGAAATACTGCTCACTTCCCCTTCTCCAGCACCTGCACGCCCGGGAGCGCCTTGCCGGCCAGGAACTCCAGCGAAGCGCCGCCGCCGGTCGAGACGTGTCCGATGCGGTCCGTCACTCCGGCCTGGTGGGCGGCAGCCACGGTCTCTCCGCCGCCGATGACCGAGAAGCCCGGGCAGTTGGCCAGCGCCTGGGCCACCTCGCGGGTGCCGGCGTCGAAGGGCGGCTTCTCGAACACGCCCAGGGGACCGTTCCAGAACAGCGTCTTCGCCCGTCCGACGGCCTCCGCGTACGCCTTGCGGGTGGCCGGGCCGATGTCCAGCGCCTTCCAGCCCGGGAGGATGCCGTCCACCGGCACCGTGCGGACGTCGCTTGGGTCATCCAGGCTCTCGGCGATCACCACGTCGGTGGGCAGCAGGACCTCGGTCCCCTTGGCCTTGGCGCGCTCCAGGATCTCGCGGGCGAGATCGAGCCGGTCGGGCTCGAACAGCGAGCCGCCGAGATCGAGACCCTGGGCGGCGAGGAAGGTGTTGGCCATGCCGCCGCCGAGGAGCAGCATGTCGAGCCGTGGAAGGAGGTTTTCGAGCGTGTCGATCTTGCCCTCGATCTTGGCGCCGCCGAGCAGGGCGGCGAACGGCCGGTCGGGCTCGCCCAGCAGCCGGCCCAGGGCCTCGACCTCGCGGGTCATCAGCCGTCCGGCGGCCTTGCGCGGCAGGCGCTCGGCGATTCCCGTCACCGAGGCGTGGGCGCGGTGGGCGCTGCCGAACGCGTCGTCCACATACGCCTCCCCGAGAGCCGCGAGCTGGTCCGCGAAGGCGGGATCGTTCTTCTCCTCGCCCGCGTGGAAGCGGAGGTTTTCGAGCAGCAGAACTTCTCCGGGATCCATCAGGCGCGCCACCTTCTCGACCTCGTCGCCCACGCAGTCCTCGGCGAAGCGGACGCCCCGGCCGAGAAGCTCGGCCAGCTTGACCGCCACGGGACGCAGGCTGTAGCGCGGGTCGCGCCTGCCCTTGGGCCGGCCGGCGTGCGAGGCGAGAAGGACGATGCAGCCGGCCTTGCTCAGCTCGTTGATGGTCGGGAGAGCCTCGTCGAGGCGGGTGGTGTCGAGCACCTCGCCGGCCTCGGTCATCGGGACGTTGAAGTCGACGCGGACGAAGACTCGCTTCCCCTTGAGGGTGCTCAGGTCCAGGTCGTCCAGGGTGAGAAGCTCAGCCATGAAGATCACTCCCTCCTTTGCGATAGATGCGCCAGCAGGTCGGCCAGGCGGTTGGCGTAGCCCCACTCGTTGTCGTACCAGCCCACGACCCGGACCAGGCTGCCCACCGCCTGCACCAGCGGCAGGTCCACCACCACGGAGCGCGGGTCGCCCACGAAGTCGGACGATACGGGCTCGTCCCCGGTCACCCCGAGCAGACCGGCCAGCGGACCGTCCGCGGCCTCCTGATAGGCCCGGAGGATGGTATCGGGATCGGCATCCGCTTCCAGGTCGGCCACCAGGTCGAGCATGGCCACGGCCGGAGTGGGGACGCGGACGGCAAAGCCGTCGATCCTCCCCGTGAGCCCGGGGAGCAGCAGTCCGGCCGACCGGGCCGCGGTGGTCGAGGTCGGGATGATGTTCAGCGCCGCCGCCCGCGAGCGCCGGGGGTCGGGGTGCGGCATGTCGATCAGGCGCTGGTTCTCGGTGTAGCTGTGGACCGTGTTCATCAGGGCCCGGCGGACGCCAAAGCTGTCGTGCAACACCTTTGCCATGAGGGCAAGCGCGTTGGTGGTGCAGGAGGCGTTGCTGACCACCGGGTGGCGCTCCGGATCCCAGGAGCCCTCGTTGATTCCGAGGCAGATCGTGGCGTCCGCCGGATCCAAGGGGTCGGAGTTGGCGGAGAGGATCACGGTGCGCACGGTGTCTCCCACGTGGGCGGAAGCGGACCCGCGGCGGAGGAACCGGCCCGTGGCCTCCACGACCACCTCCGTGCCGGCCTGCTCCCAGCCGATCCGTGCCGGGTCGGCCTCCTGGAAGACCGGGATGAGCAGCTCTCCGACCCGAAGTGCGGACCCTTCCACCCGCACGGGCAGCGAGAAGCGACCCTGGACCGTGTCGCGGGCCAGGAGACGGGCGAGCTGCGAAGCGGGTACGATGTCGTTCACCGCCACGGGCTGAAGGGCGGACCGGAGGTCCGGCCGCGTCAGGACGATGCGGAGCAGGGCGCGGCCGATGCGGCCGAAGCCGTTGATGCCGAAGCGCAGGGGCATTGCGGTCCTCTTTCCGGGTGAAACGGACACCTACGACGAGCCCCGCAGTTTATAGCAGTGTCCCGCCTGGGAGATTCACGGCACTAAAGAGGTTGGCGCTCGTCCGCCGGTTGGCGGATAATGCCTCGAACCGGAAGACCGCTGTTCCGACAGCAAATTTACATACGAAGCAGCAGGGAGACACGACGATGGCCGAGATGGGCAAGTACTGCAAGGCGTACCTGGGGAAGCAGTTCCGGGAGTATCCGAACTGGACCGAGAAGAAGGAGAACGTCCGCAAGGAGAAGAAGGACGTGGACGGCAAGGAGGTCCAGGTCGAGCGGGTGCTCGACGACGATTCGATCCTGTACCTCCAGGAGAACTACGTCGTCACGGACGGGATTTTCAAGGATGAGAACATCATCTTCGAAGACGTGACGGACGAGTGGAAGGAGTACTGCCACGGTACGCTCGCGTTCGAGATCCCGAACTACGAGCCGATCAACATCCCGGTGGCCAACGCCGAAGGCACCGCCGAGAACACCGAGAACACCGAGAACAAGGTCTAGCGATCGGGTGTAGGGGCGCAGAGGGGGTGAGTTGCTATGCTCCCCCCATGCACCCCGCTCCTCTCGTCCTCGGCATCGAGACCTCCTGCGACGACACCGCCTGCGCCGTCCTCGACGGCGACGGGCGGATCCTGGCCTCCGTAGTCTCCAGCCAGCTCGCGGCGCACCGTCCCTACGGCGGCGTGGTCCCGGAGATCGCGTCGCGCGAGCACCTGTCCAACTGGCCCGCGGTCAGCGGCGAGGCCCTGGAGCGGGCGGGAATCTCCCTCAAAGAGATCGACCTGGTGGCGGCCACCCGCGGACCGGGCCTGGTCGGAGCGCTCCTGGTCGGCCTCTCGGTCGGCAAGGCCGTTGCCTTCGCCCTGGAGCGGCCCTTCCACGCGGTCCACCACCTGGAAGGACACCTGTACTCGCCCTTCCTGCCTCCACCTTCCAGCCAGGGTATCGGCGACGTGGCCCAGCCGCCTCCGGACCGCTTCGTGGGCCTGGTGGTGTCCGGCGGCCACACATCCCTTTTCTCTGTCGAGGGAAGCCAGGTCTCGACCCTTGCCGAGACCCGGGACGACGCCATGGGGGAAGTCTTCGACAAGGTGGGCAAGCGTCTGGGCATCCCGTACCCGCAAGGTCCGAGGGTGGACGAGCTGGCGGAGCTTGGCGATCCGTCCGCGCACCGCTTTTCGGCGGGACTGCCGGGGGCTCGGGGCGACGACCTCTTCTTCTCCTACTCGGGGCTCAAGAGCCAGGCGCTGCTGGAGATCGAGAAGCTGGAGCGCAAGCTCGGCCGGATCGATCTAGGATCGGGAGAGCCGGCGTCTCGCGAGGTGCTGGACCTGCTGGCGGGCTTCCGGGCCGCGGCGGTGGGGCAGGTGCTGGACCGCCTGGAGCGCCTGCATCGAAGACAGCCCTTCGACCTCCTGGCCGTCTCCGGAGGCGTGGCCGCGAACCGTCTGCTGCGGCGCGAGCTGCCGGCCTGGGCGGAAGAGCGGTCGGTGGACCTCCGGCTGGTCCCGCTCGCCTGGTCGGGCGACAACGCCGCCATGATCGCCCACGCCGCGCTGCTGCGCCATCGCCGCGGCTCGGCCGGCGACCCCTTTGCGGCCGAGGCCGAGAGCCGGATTCCGCTGTAGGGGAGTCTTACCAGATGGTGTCGATGCCCGCGCCTTGAATGGCTCGGTCACGGGTGACGAGGGGCAGTTCCCAATAGAGGGCCGTTGCCGCAATAAGACGGTCCGGCATGTCGGGAACCTGGTCCCGGGAGATGCGCCTTACCGCTTGGGCGACGCCGCCGTCCAAGGGCGCGAGCGCCAGACCCGAATCGGGCTGGTCCAGATGATGGTAGATCCGTCCTAGAGCGAGGTCCGGGAGACGGCCCTTCTCTGTCAGGTAGACGATCTCGACGAGAGAGATGGTGGGGACCAGGATCTGATCTCCGGCAGCCAAGGTTTCCTGCATGCGCGCAAGCGCCTTGGAGGAAAGCTTGGGGGATTCGGAGAGGTACCAGAGGATTGCGTGGGTGTCTGCGACGAGACCGGCCATTCATTTCGGCCCGCGAGGAAAGCGGCTCCACAACTCCGTCCGCGCTTCAGCGAGATCTTCTTCCCCGAGGTCGATTCCCAGGTCGGTAAGGAGGCCCGCGGGATCCCGGAGCGGCCGCACGCGGTCCCGTTGCAGGGATTCGACGAGATCAAGGACTCTTCCCTGCTTCTCCGGAGGAAGCTCCCGCGCTTTTTCTGCTATCCGCTCCCAAGTCGCCATAGAACGTGCCTCCCAGGGTCCAGTATACCCGATATCCGCCTCAGGGGATTGACGTCCGAGGCCGGAGAGGACTGCAACGGTATCGCCGCTGCGGAGACGCCCACCCGGGGCAACCTTCGACGTAGTCTGCGCGGCGGCGCCACGTTCCGTGGCTGGCACGGCCATTCTGCGCGCGGAGCACGCAGCCGTCGGGATGGCCTCGCCACGCGCGGTGGCGTCGCGCAACGGCAGGGGATGACCCTCGTTCCTGTGATTGCGACGCGCAACGACAGGGGACGGCCTCGTCCCCTGAGATCGTGGCTCGTGCCCGCGGGGGATTGCCTTCTCCCCGCAGGAAATGGCCCCGTTCCCGAGCGTTGCGCCTCCCGGCGCGTTGGGGAGGCGTTCCCCAACGCTGCATCTACCATAGCGACCGGAATTTGTCAGTGATGTTGACAATAGTAGTCATTCTGATATAACTATATCCAGGTCGTAAGATTCACAGCAGCTTGATTTCTTGAGGTTTATCCGGTCTAGCCGTTTCTGGCTCGGCAATTGCTCCTGGGTGTGGGTGGACAGTCGTCAGCAGCAATCGGGACCGTCCTCGCGCGCCCAATGGGGCTTTTCGGGGGAAAGAAGTCATGGAACTACCTGGCAAGGCTACGCCTTCGTCTTCGGCAGGGTTCTCCGTCATCGAGAGCCTGGTCGCCGCGCTGATTCTGCTGTTCATCGCCCTCGGGCTCATCCCCCTGTTCGCGCGCTCCCTGCGCGACAACGCCGCGGGGAGCGACTCCACGCAGGCGAGCAACCACAGCAAGGCGCGCCTCGAAGAGTATCTTCAGCTTCCGTTCAACAACCAGTCGCTGACCCTGGCTTCGGGCTCCACGACCCTGGGATCCAACGATTCCTGGGCTCAGGGGGCCTACGGCGACATCGGCGACGCCGACGAGGGCTGGTGGCCCGGCGCTCCGACCAACCGCGGCCGGCTGCTCTGGGGCCGCAACACCACCGTGCGCCAGTACGGCATCACCGACCTCGACGACGGCCGGCTCGACAACCCGCTGCCCGGCGGCACCCAGCCGATCTTCGTCCACCTCAAAGAGGTCGAGGTCCGGATGGAGACCGAGCGCGACCAGGGCAACGCGGTGGGCGGCGCCTTTACCGGCACCAGCGAGCTTGGCGGCGCGCGGCGAATGACGTTCCGGGTGGTAAAGCCCTTCTGAGGGCCGAGGAGACCAGGAGATTCGCCATGGCCGACACACAAGCCCGTTCATCCAATCCTGAGGCCGGCTTCACCCTGCTCGAGCTTTCGGTCTCGCTGCTCATCACCGTGACCATCCTCATCGGGACCCTGTCGCTCTTCGACTTCAGCAGCCGGCTGGCCCGTGTCCAGACCAACGTCAGCGACATGCAGCAGGCGCTGCGCGTCTCGCTCCAGGACACCGTGCGAACCGTCCGCATGGCCGGCCGCGGCGGCATGCCCATGGGCGCGGTGCCCACCGGGATGTCGGTGTCGGTGCGCAACAACGTGCCTGCCGGCGCCCGCATCGGCGGCGGCGCCACCCCCAGGATCCTGGAGGGCAGCGACGTCCTCACGGTCCGCGGCGTGTTCAGCAGCCCGATCTGGCAGGTGAACTCGACCAACCCCGCGAGCTTCACCGTGAACGCGAGCAGCGGCGTGATCCAGATCGCCACCACCACGCCGACCGGCATCCCCCAGGACCTCAGCGCGCTGCGCGCCGCCGTGCTCGCCGGCGCTCCCGAGCCCCTGATCGTGGTCAGCCCCCGCGACGCCGCCATGTACGCCGTGGTGCAGCTCGACCCGTCGACGTCGGACGTCAACAGCAACCCCGACCTGTACACCGTCGGCTTCAAGATCACCGGCGGCAGCTTCACGACCCAGTACGTCGGCATGTCGTCGGGCGGCGTCTATCCCGCGGGGCTGACCAACGCGGCCTTCGTCGGCCTTCTGGAGGAGTACCGGTACTACGTGCGCGAGGAGCGCGACATCCCCTCCGATCCCAACTCGGACCTGTCGCCCCGCTTCTCCCGCGCCCGCGTGTTCCCGGGCACCGAGAACCCCTACCGCCTGGACAGCGATCCCACGGTCCTCAACGACGCCCACCCGTCCTGGCGGCAGGACATCGCCGACAACATCATGGACATGCAGCTCGCCATGGGCTTCGACTCCACCCTGGGCGGCGGCGCCATGACGGACGACGAGGGCGACACCGGCGACGACGACCGCATCTTCGAATCCGCCGACGGGCAGAACGACGACTGGCTCTACAACGACGCCCAGGCGTTCAACCCGGCGACCTGGAACGGCCGCAGCCTCTACTTCATCCGCCTCAGCCTGCTCGCCCGCACCGACCGGCGCGACCCCAAGCACGAGGCGCCGCGGGTGACCTGGATCGAGGATCACAACCTGACGTCCGGCCGCCTGAACCTGCGAACCGAGCGGATGTACCGCCGGCGCCTCCTGCAAACCGTCATCGACATGAGGAACATCGGATGAGCCCGCAAAGCACTCGAAGCGCGGCGAAGAAGGGCGAGCGCGGAAGCGCCTATGTGACGGTGCTGCTGGCGCTCGTCGTCCTGTCCATGCTCGCGCTGGCCCTCGCCAGCGTGACCCAGACCGAGGTCCGGATCGGCGCCAACGAGCGCCTGGTCAACCGGACCTTCTACGCCGCCGATTCGGGATTGGGCGTGGCCGCGGCCCAGGCCCTGGCGCGCGGCAGCTACGCGCCCTCGTCCCTGGTGCTCAACCAGCAGACCACGGGCGGCGTGGCGGTGGCGGACCGGGTGGACGTCTCGCCGCTCGCCCCGATCCTGACCGTGCGCTGCGACTGGTGCCCGGCCAACGACGACGGCGTGCCCGAGTTCTGGAAGGTCCATCACGCGGCCACGGCCACGGCCCAGCGCGTCTCCTGGAACGGCACGGGCCTGCCGCCCGACGACGCCAAGGTGCACGCCAGCAAGACGGTCAGCGTGATGTTCGAGTTCCAGCCCTGGCCCACGCCGCCGGTCGAGTCGATCGCGGACGCCGAGGAGCTGAGGAAGATCAAGTTCTAATTCGTTTTAGCTTTATTTTTCTTTGATCGGGAGGCAGTCATGGTGCAGAACAGCCTTACCAGCCGGTGGATCCCAACGATCGCCGGGATGGCTTTGTCCCTGTTGGCTTTTGGGGGCACGGTCTCCGCCGACGACCGGGATCTCCTGCGCGATTCCGTGGGCGAGCCCTACGTCTTCATCCTGCTGGACACCTCGGGCTCCATGCACTGGACCCCCAAGTGCACGGCGGCGCAGGTCGCCGACGGCAGCTGCAAGATCCTCTGCCCGACGGGCGACTGCTATGCCCCGCTCCAGGGCGACGACCCCAACTCCAAGTTCTTCCAGGCCAAGGCCGCGCTCTACGAGGTGCTGCGCGACATCGACGACATCCACTTCGGGTTCTCGACGTACAACCAGGACGGCCTGTACATGAAGTCCAAGCACTGGCTGTACGACGCCGCCGAGGACGGTCCGGTCATCCCCGGATACGGTCCCTTCCCGGCGCGGGGGAGCGACGACGTGTTCGGCCGCACCTGGACGTGCGACAACGGCACCGGCGACGAGGAGATCGGCTGCACCAGCGGCGTGCCCGCCGATCTCTCGGACGAGTGGGAACGCTCCCGCGTGCAGCGCCTGCCCAAGGGCGGCCTGCTGTACCTGGACGTGCAGACCTTCTACGTCCGCACCGGCGGCGAGATCTACCGCGTGCGGTACGAGCCCAAGACCGGCTCCTACGGCGCGAACCTGACCGTCCGCGTCCTGATCGAGCGCTGCAAGAACGGAAGCTGCAGCAGCCGCGAGACGACCGGCGACACGGACGTGGACTTCACCTCCCTGGGCGAGTTCGGCTCGTGGGACTCCGCCGCGGACCGCGCCGCCAGACAGCGCGGCTACTTCGACCAGGGCGAGGCGGCCGACCCGCTTTCCAGTAATACCTGCTCGGGCTGGGATCCGAACACCGATACGACGAGCGACCGCCACAGCGGTTACAGCACCCGCTGGCCGACCAACTCGTCGGACCCGCGCGGCGTCCACTTCACGGTCGGCGACGTCATCCCGCTCGACTGGAACGCCGACCACAAGTCGGACATCCTGCGCCGCCTGGCGCCGAACACGGCCCTCGATCCGACCGCGACGCCGGACTTCCGCACGGCAGCCTACTTCGCCGACAACCGCCGGGTGGCCGAGGACTATCTGCGTCTCAAGGACGAGGCCGCGCGGCCGTTCGTGGCCACGGGCTCGACCCCGCTGGGCAACTCGGTGCGCGCGTTCCGCACCTGGTGGGCCGGCTGCCCACAGGGCAGCTGCCCCAAGGGGAGCGGCTGGAAGGACATCGCTTCGGCGAACGATCCCGACTGGGGCTGCCGGCGCAAGTTCCTCCTGATCCTCACCGACGGCGACGACACCTGCCCCGGCGCCGACGCCTGCTCGTCCACCGCGTCGCTGTTCGCCCAGGAGGGCGTCAAGACCTACGTGGTGGCGTTCGGCGTCGAGAACCAGGGCGGCAACAAGCTGACCTGCATGGCGGCCAACGGCGGCAGCGGCAAGCCGATCTACCCGCAGAGCAAGGACGAGCTGGTCAAGGCGCTGACCGACATCTTCGGCCAGATCCGCGAGGAGGCCAGCGCCTTTGCCTCGGCGGCCGTGCCTTCGGTCCAGGCCGAGGTGGCCGACCGCATCTACCTGTCGAGCTTCACCCCGCTGAACGCCCAGTCGGTCTGGGACGGCCATCTCGACGCTTACCTCAAGCCGCTGCCGCTGACCGCGGACGGCAAGCCCGACCGCCTCCGCGCCTGTCCGCCGGTGGGCAGCTCGC
>JANOCF010000227.1:0-4069 GCA_031412055.1 Holophagales bacterium
TCCACGTCCGCCTTGACACGGTCGAGCAGCGCCGGATTGGTGGGCCCCAGGTTGGAGCCGCTGGAGGCGGCGGCGTTGTAGGCGGGCGCGGTCGCGGATGGACGGCTCCAGAAGTTCCGGGGACCGGCGAACGGCTGCCCGATCAGCTCGGGGCTGCCATTGGCCTGGCGGGGAAAGACGGCCTGGGCGATCCCGGTCACGAGAAGAGGATAGGCCAGTCCGGTCAGGACGGTGAAGACGAGGAACAGCAGGACGGCGGTGATCAGGTGTCTCATACGAGCCTCAGGGCCTGGAGGACGAGGTCGATCAGCTTGATCCCCGCGAAGGGGACGATCACCCCGCCCAGGCCGTAGATCAGGAGGTTGTCGCGCAGCAGGCGCGATGCCGTGTGGCGGCGGAACTTCACCCCCCGCAGTGCCAGGGGGATCAGCGCCACGATGATCAGGGCGTTGAAGATGACGGCCGACAGGATCGCGCTCCGCGGGCTCGCCAGCCCCATCAGGTCGAGCCGGCCGAGCACCGGGTAGGTGGTGGCAAAAGCCGCCGGGATGATGGCGAAGTACTTGGCCACGTCGTTGGCGATGGAGAACGTGGTCAGCGTGCCCCGGGTGACGAGGAGCTGCTTGCCGATCTCCACGATCTCGATCAGCTTGGTGGGGTTGGAGTCCAGGTCCACCAGGTTGGCCGCCTCCTTGGCCGCCTGGGTGCCCGAGTTCATGGCCACGGCCACGTCGGCCTGGGCGAGGGCAGGCGCGTCGTTGGTGCCGTCGCCGGTCATCGCCACCAGCCGGCCGCCCGTCTGGTACTCGCGGATCAGCTTCAGCTTGGCCTCCGGCGTGGCCTGCGCCAGGAAGTCGTCCACCCCGGCCTCGGCGGCGATGGCGGCGGCGGTCAAGGGATTGTCCCCCGTGATCATCACGGTCTTGATTCCCATGGCCCGCAGCTCGGCGAAGCGCTCCCGGATGCCGCCCTTGACGATGTCCTTGAGATGGATCACGCCGAGCACCCTGGGCCCGTCGGCCACGACCAGCGGCGTGCCGCCGGAGCGGGCGATGGTCTCGACTCCGCTCCGCACGTCGGCCGGGAACGAGCCGCCCTGCGCAACCACGAACTCCTCGACCGTGTCGGCGGCCCCCTTGCGGACGCGGCGGCCGTTCAGGTCCACGCCGCTCATGCGGGTCTGCGCGGTGAAGGCCACGAACTGGGCGCCCAGCCCCTGGAGATCGCGCTGCCGGAGCTGGTAGCGCTCCTTGGCGAGCACCACGATGCTGCGGCCCTCGGGGGTCTCGTCGGCCAGCGACGAGAGCTGCGCCGCGTCGGCGAGGTCGGCCTCCGTCACCCCCTGGGCCGGCAGGAAGGCGGTCGCCTGCCGGTTGCCCAGGGTGATGGTGCCGGTCTTGTCGAGCAGCAGCACGTCCACGTCGCCGGCGGCCTCGACCGCCCGGCCGGACGTGGCGATGACGTTGGCCTGGATCATCCGGTCCATGCCGGCGATGCCGATCGAGGAGAGCAGGCCGCCGATGGTGGTCGGGATCAGGCAGACCAGCAGGGCGACCAGCACGGTGACGGTCACCGGCGTGCCCACCCCTGCCGCCCTCACACTGTAGATCGAGAAGGGCAGCAGCGTCACCGTGGCCATGAGGAAGACCAGGGTGAGACCGGCGAGCAGGATCGAGAGGGCGATCTCGTTGGGGGTCCGCTGGCGCTTCGCCCCCTCCACCAGGTTGATCATGCGGTCGAGGAAGGTCTCGCCGGGGTTGGCGATAATGCGGACGACGAGCCAGTCGGAGAGCACCTGCGTGCCCCCGGTGACCGAGCTGCGGTCGCCGCCGCTCTCGCGGATCACGGGCGCGCTCTCGCCGGTCACCGCGGCCTCGTTGACCGAGGCGGCGCCATCGACCACCTCGCCGTCGCCCGGGATCATGTCCCCGGCCTCGACGAGCACGTGGTCGCCCACGACCAGGGCGGTCGAAGAGATGGGCGTGAAGGTGGCGTCGCGGCGGGGCTCCCACAGCTTCTTCGCCACGGTGGTCTTGCGGGTCTGGCGCAATGCAGCGGCCTGCGCCTTGCCCCGGCCCTCGGCCATGGCCTCGGCGAAGTTGGCGAACAGCACCGTGAACCAGAGCCAGAGGGCGATGGCCCAGGTGAATCCGTCGGGAGACCGGACCGCGAGGCCGGTCGTCAGCAGGCTCCCCACCCAGACCACGAACATCACCGGGTTGCGGACCATCCGCCGTGGATCGAGCTTGCGAAAGGAATCGACCGCCGCCTGGCGGACTATCTTCGGATCGAAAAGCGACTGATTGCGCCTGGACATGATCACCTCATCATCTGGAGCTGCTCGACGATCGGGCCGAGCGCCAGGGCAGGGAAGAAGGTCAGGGCGCCGACCAGGACGACCACGCCGATCAGCAGCACGACGAACAGCGGCGTGTGCGTGGGCAGCGTCCCCGGGCCGGCCGGAACGATTTTCTTGCGCGCCAGCGAGCCCGCGATGGCGAGCGTCGGGATGGCCAGCCAGAAGCGGGCGAAGAACATGGCGAGCCCGCCGGTGGTGTTATAGAAAGGATTGTTGGCGCCGAGGCCCGCAAAGGCGCTGCCGTTGTTGTTGCCCTGCGAGGTGTAGGCGTAGAGCACCTCGCTGAAGCCGTGCGCGCCGGGGTTGAAAATGGTTTTTGTACCCGGCTCGGTCACCACCGCGACCGCGGTCAGCAGCAGCACCGCCAGGGGCATGATGAGGACGACGAGCGAGGCCATCTTGATCTCGTAGGACTCGATCTTCTTGCCCAGGTACTCCGGCGTTCGGCCGACCATCAGGCCGGCGATGAACACGGCGACGAGGACGAAGATCAGCATGCCGTAGAGCCCGGAGCCGACTCCCCCGAGGATCGTCTCGCCGAACTGCATGAGAAAAAGGGGAACCAGCCCGCCGAGCGGCGTGAAGGAGTCGTGCATGGAGTTGACCGCGCCGCACGAGGTCGCTGTCGTGGCGGCGGCGAACATGGCGGACCGGACCGCGCCGAAGCGCACCTCCTTTCCCTCCATGTTCGTGTTGCCCTGGGTCTCGGCCCAGACACCGAACAGCTGGAAGCTCACGAGGACGATCATCATGGCCGCGAGGATCGCCCAGCCCTGGCGGGTGTCTCCCGCCATGCGACCGTAGGCATAGCAGAGTGCCGCCGGGATGGCGGTCATGGCGAGCAGCAGCAGCAGGTCGGTCAGCGGATTGGGGTTCTCGAACGGATGCGCGGCATTGGCGTTGAAGAAGCCGCCGCCGTTGGTCCCCAGGTGCTTGATGGCGACCTGGGAGGCGGCCGGTCCGAGCGCGATCACCTGCTCGCCCCCTTCGACCCGGGCCACGGTCCGGTAAGGATCGAGCGTCTGCACCACGCCCTGCGACACCAGGACGATCGCGAGGATCAGCGACAGCGGCAGCAGGATGTAGAGCGTCGTCCGCGTCAGGTCGACCCAGAAGTTGCCGAGGGTCGAGGCGTTGCGCCGCACCAGGCCGCGGATGAACGCGACCAGGACCGCCATGCCCGTAGCCGCGGAGACGAAGTTCTGCACGGCGAGCCCCATCATCTGGGTGAGGTAGCTCATCGTCGACTCGCCGGAGTAGTTCTGCCAGTTCGTGTTGGTCACGAAGCTCACGGCGGTGTTGAACGCCAGCGGCGGCGGCACGTTGTCGACACCGTTCGGGTTCAACGGCAACGTGGTCTGGAACCGCTGGATCGCGTACACCGCCAGCACCGAGACCACGCTGAAGGCCAGTACCGAGATGGCGTAGGCGCTCCAGCGCTGTTCCCGGTCGGGGTCGACGCCGCTGAGCCGGTACACGACACGCTCGATCGGTCCGAACACCCGGTCGCCCGGAGCCGATCCGCCCCCGAACACGCGAGCGAGGTAGGCGCCCAGGAACCTGGTTCCGATGGCGATGGCCACGAGTAGCGCTGCCAGTTGAACCCATCCGGTGACGGTCATCAGAACTTCTCCGGGAACACCAGGGCCACCACGAGGTAGCCAGCGAGGACGACGGCGAGGACGAGGGCGATGATGTTGTCGGCGGTCA
>JANOCF010000228.1:0-4191 GCA_031412055.1 Holophagales bacterium
CCTGAGGGCTGATCTCGACTCTGGAGATAGTCAGCTTGAACGGTGCGGAACGGCTGGCGGCAACGACATCCCGGCTCTGCTCGATCAACCCGCGAGCCTGCGAGACCATGGGCTCGGAGATTCCGGGCGTGTCGAGCAGAGCCTGAGCGAGGTCTCGCGCCCTGGAGCGGTCTTCCTGCGCCAGCGCGTCCCCCGCTTGCCGAAGCTGCCTCTCCCATTCCCGGTTCAACTCGGCTTTCTCCTGGGCTCGCTCGTGGGCCTGAATGGCGCCGGCGAGCGACTGCTCCAACTCCTGGATGTAACTCCTCTCCTGCTCCAGCCCGCGAGGCTGCCCTTCGACGAGGATGTGAAGCCGATCCACCTCACGGCGGGCGGCCTCGAAATCCTCACTTACGATCTTCTTCCGTGTCTTTTCAATCCGTTGGCGGATATCCTCGCGAAAAGCCACCTGTTCGGCTTCCGCGGTGTCCACTTGCGCCGGCTGGCCAGGAGAGCGGGCAGGAAGGGGCGTTGCCGAAGGCCGCGGAGAAGGCGGCGGCGGAGCCGGCGGGGCGGCCTGTGCAGATAGAAGCTCTGCCGGAGGCATTGCCGGCTCTTCCTCCAAGGGTTCATCCGAGGCCGCGGCCGGCTGCATAGGCGGAGCCCCTGCACCGGCTTCCTGGTGCGTGGGCTCTTCTTCTTCCGATGGGGACAGAAGCACAAAGGGAAGCCCGACGAGAACGGCCAGGCCCGCGGCGAGCGCCCAGCGCTTCCAGGAGGGAAAGAGCATCCCGGGGCTCGGCTCCGCCGCGTACTCTGCGAAGAGCGGCGAGACCGGCGCGGCGGCTTCGGTCGAGCGAGGCGGTGCGGGAAGAGCCGGAGACGGGGTTGCCTGGACCTGGAGTGCCCGCAGGAACGCCCCTGCGCTCGGGAACCGCTCGTCAGGATCCTTCCGCAGCGCGGTCGTCAGCGCCTCAGCAACGGCCTCCGGAACCCTGGGATTGAGTGCCCGGATATCCGGAACCGGAGCTTCGATCTGAAGCTTCTTGATCTCGTACTCCGTATCGGCTTCGAACGGCGGCTGCCCCGCAAGCATTTCGTAGAGGACGACCGCCGCGCTGTAGACATCCGAACGGTGATCGACCGAGCGGGGGCGCAGGATCTGCTCCGGCGACATGTAGGTAGGCGTCCCGATCGCCGACTGGGAGGCCGTCAACCGCTTGTCTCCAACCAGCAGGGCGATGCCGAAGTCGGTCAGCTTGACCTGATCACCGTCCGCGATCAGCACGTTCATAGATTTGACGTCGCGATGGATGACCCCTTTCGAATGCGCGTAGTCGAGCCCCGCGAGGACCTGCCGGAAGAGAGCGAGCGCGTGGTCGACCTCCCAACCCTTCGAGGCTCTCTCCTTCAGAAGGCTTTCCAGGGTCGGCCCGGACACGTATTCCATCACGATGAAGTAGCTTCCTTCATCTTCGATCAGGTCGTAGATCGTGACGATGTTCGTATGCTGGAGCTTCGCCTGGACGCGGGCCTCGGCGAAAAACCTTTCACGAAACTGAGGATGTTGCGTCAACTCCGGCGCCAGCGCCTTGATCGCGACTTCACGGCCGAGGTGATCGTGAACGCCAAGGTACACGATTCCCATGCCGCCCTGACCGAGCAGGCTCTGGATTCGGTAGGGGCCGACGAGCTCTTTCATTTCAGCTCTGTGGCTTCCTCATTCGATTTCACGGTTTTCGCGGAGCGCTTCTGCTGGATGGCGGTCAGAATGGCGTCTGCCGGCAGACTGGTCCCCTTCGCGTCAATCCGGGTGATAAACCGCTTACGGTCCTTTTGATCGGCGATGACCAGGGGATGGGAGACATCCCAGTCTCCGGCGTCCTTGCTCACCTCTTTCAGGTCACGCCAGGAGATGGACCATTGCTCGCGGCTTTTTCCTTTGGGAGTGAAGCCCAGGCCGGTCACCGAGACGCGGAGGTTCCCGGTCACGCCCCGGCTGAAACCGCCACCGACGAGCGCCTCCCGCACGAGGAAAAAGACAGTCGCGGCAGGCGCTCGAGGCGAGGTGTTCTTGCTTCCCCTGACTTCGATCCTCCTTCTGATCTCCGGTGCTTTTTCCGCCTTCACTACCGTTGGCGGCTTCGACGACGGATTGGAGGACGCAGTCTCCCTGGACGGCCAAGGCCGGACCAGATCCGGCCGTTGCTGCAAGGTACCGAACCAGCCCCCCACGTCCGGAAGGTCCGCCAGAGTGGCTTCGAGCTCCTCCGCCAGGAGGAGATCGGTCTTCTTCCCTTCGGCCGGGGGAAGAGGCGTGCTGGAAAGCACTACCAGTTGCGCGGGTCCGGTGGGAGCCTTACCGGCCTTCAACTCGAGGTTGAGACGGAGGAAGTCGATCTCGTTCACTCGCGACGTCACGATCAGGGCTTTCCACCAGAGGCGGGGCAGATCCCCGTCCGGCCGGGCGCAGAGCGCTTCGAGGGCGGAGTCCGCGATCGAGGGAAGGCCGTCCCGGCACAGGACGACGTCGGCCGACCTGGCCATGGCGAGGATCGCCGTCTCCACCGCTTCCCGTTGGGCCGGAGTCAGCTCTCCCCCATTCTGGGTCAACTCCAGAATGACAGCGCTCAGCGGGACAGGCCGGACGGTAATCGGCGGTTTCGGCGGTTGCGGCGGTTGCGACGGTTGCGCCGTAGCAAGACCCCCGGTGAGAACAGCCAGGAGTGCCACCGTCAACGCTCGGAAAGACGCTCGATCCAACTGCATCTCAGCTCCTCAAGGTTTTCGGTACGTGAGGTGTTTCTGCCGCAGGATGGCCCTCAGCTCTTCGCTCTCCATCCCTCCGGCCTGCGCCTGACTCAAATGGATGTTCATCATGTCCAGCCCCCGCGTGGTCTGCCGCCAGGCTTCGCTCCCCTCCGGCAGACTGTCCGAAAGCTCACGGGCCTGCTGGAAGTACGACTCGGCATCAGGATGTCCCTGGATCAGGGCCTCTTCAAAGTTGTACTGCAACTCGCTGAAGCGCTCTTCCGGCGCAATCTGAACGCTTTCTTCCACGCTCGGTTCGCGGGCAGACGGCTCCGTCTCGTCTTGGGTGAGCGCCACCAGAATGACCAGAAGGAGACAGAGCCCCGCGCCCGCGGCGAGAAGAGCCCATCGAGGCAGCCGGGAAAGGTGAAGCGCGGAAGGGATACCGGGAGCGGCCGGCACCGCGGATCTGGCCAGACAGGCGCGGCGGAACGCGATCTTCATCTCGCCGGCATCCACATATCGTTCGCGCCGGGTTGGCTGAGTGGCTTTTTTCGCGACCGCGCCGACCGCCGTCCGGGCCGATTCCGTCAGACCGCCTTCCACGATCGCGAGGAGCTCCTTGAGGAGCTGACCCAGCGCGTAGACATCCGTTGCGCAGTCGAGCTTTCCTCCAGCCTCCTGTTCCGGCGCTCCGTACGGAGGGGTGTAAGCCCTGAGCCCGCCGTTCCCCGAGCGCCGGGCGATCCCGAAATCGATCAGCACGGGCTCGGGGCCGTCCAGCCGGGAGGTCACGAGCAGGTTGTCCGGCTTGAGGTCGAGGTGGAGGAACGGCGAGGGGCGGTGATGCAGATAGTCCACTGCCGCCAGCACTCTTGCGAAAAGGTCGAGGACGAGCTCCGGCCGCGAGGCATGCCGCCGCGCCCACGCGTCGAGCGGCTCTCCGGCAACTCTTTCCATCAGCAGGCAGATGCGCCGCTTCTCGTCGAAGTAACAGCGCCGGAACGTGACGACGTTGGGATGCTTGAGCTCCCGGAGGATTTTCGCCTCCTGCGAAAAGGCCGCCTGCACGTCCGGCCGCGCGCTCATCTCGGCGGTCAACCGCTTGAGGATGAGCCGCTCCGGGAGGGCGCTCGCCGCATCTTCGACCTCGAAGATCTCGGAGAACCCTCCTCCCGCAAGTTGGCGAAGGACCTGGTAGCTCATCGCTCCGCTGCCCTCAGATGATCCCTCGGTTGCGCAGGAAGGCCTGGATGACGTCCGGGCTCACCGCCATGTTGCCGGCTCCGACGGGAACCTGGATCGGGATCTCCAGACCGTACGCCTTGATCGAGTCCTGCCGCTGAAATTGCGCGGAGACGATGCCGACGATCTCGCCGCGCTCGTTCACCACAGCCCCGCCGCTGTTGCCGTGAGTGACCGAAGCATCGAAGTGGAGATAGTTGGCACCGGCCGCTCCCG
>JANOCF010000229.1:0-4086 GCA_031412055.1 Holophagales bacterium
CGGGTCTCGATGCGGATCAGCGCCGGATCCTCCCCGGCCTGCGCGTGCTGCAGGGCCGCCGCGAACTTGAAGCTGTGCGCGGGCACCACCCGGTCGTCGTGGTCCGCGGTGATGATCAGCGTCGGCGGATACTCCGTCCCGGGCTTCAGGTTGTGGTACGGCGAGTAGGCGTGGAGCACCTTGAACTGCTCCGGGTCTTCCGGCGAACCGTAGTCCGACACCCAGCCCCAGCCGATCGTGAACTTCGGGAAGCGCAGCATGTCGAGCACACCGACCCCCACCACCACAGCGCCGAACAGGTCCGGCCGCTGGATCATCGAGGCCGCCGACAGCAGCCCGCCGTTGCTGAACCCGGCGATGGCCAGCCGCTTCGGGCTGGTGTAGCCGCTCGCGATCAGCCACTCGGCGGCGGCGATGAAGTCGTCGAACGTGTTCTGCTTGCGCAGCTTGCTCCCGGCCTGGTGCCACTCCTCCCCGTACTCGCCGCCGCCCCGGAGGTTCGCCACCGCGTACACCCCTCCGCGCTCCATCCAGACCAGACTCGTGACGCCGAAGCTCGGCGTCACCGAGGTGTTGAAGCCGCCGTACCCATAGAGATAGGTCGGGTTCGTGCCGTCCAGCTTCAGCCCCTTCTTGTGGGTGACGAACATCGGCACCCGCGTCCCGTCCTTGCTCTGGAAGAAGACCTGCCGGGTCTCGAAGGCCTCCGGATCGAAATCCACCCGCGGCTGACGGACGATCCGGCTCTCCCCCGTCTCCACGTCGTAGCGGTAGATGGTCGCGGGCGTGGTGTAGCCGGTGAAGCAGTAGAACGTCTCGGAGTCGTTCAGCTTGCCCGCGAAGCCGCTCACCGTGCCGAGTCCGGGGAGATCCAGGTCACGGATGAAGCGGCCGTCCCGCTCGAACAGCCGGGGCCGGGCATGCGCGTCCTCCAGGTAGAGAGCCACCAGGCGGTCCTGGACATAGGCGACCGACTGCAGGGTCTCCCGCGCCTCGGGGATCACCTCCCGCCAACGCTCGCGCGCCGGGTCCCTGAGATCGATCCCGACGACCCGCCCCCGTGGCGCGCCGAGGTCCGTATGGAGCCAGAAGAGCGGCCCCTCGTTGCCGGCCACGTTGTAGGCGGCGTCGAAGTCCGGGAGCAGTCCGACCACGGGCGATCCCTGCGCCCGCAGGTCCTTGTACAGGATCGCGTTCTCGCTCTCCGTCCCCTTCCACACGTGGATGGTCAGGTAGCAGCCGTCCTGGGTGACGGACGGGAGAAAGCCCAGCTCCCGGTCTTCGGAACAGTGATGGATCAGCTCGTCCTCGGACTGCGGCGTGCCGAGACGGTGGTAGTAGAGCTTCTGGAAGAAGTTGGCCTCCTTGAGAGGCCGGCCCGCCTGGGGCTCGTCGTACCGGCTGTAGAAGAAGCCCTGCCCGTCGTGCGTCCAGGCGGCCTGGGAGAACTTCACCCAGCGCAGATGGTCGGGCAGGTCCTCCCCGGTGTCCACGTCGCGCACCCGCCACTCCTGCCAGTCGGAGCCGCCCGAGGCCAGGCCGTAGGCCACCCGCCGGCCGTCCGGGCTGACGTTGAAGGCCACGAGAGCGACGGTGCCGTCCGGCGACAGGAAGTTCGGATCGAGCAGGATCCGGGCCGGCCCGTCGAGGCTCTCCATCACATAGAGGACGTTCTGATTCTGGAGGCCGTCGTTCTTGACGAAGAAGTAGCGCCCGCCCTCCTTGATCGGCAGGCCGTAGCGCTCGTAGTTCCAGAGCTGGGTCAGCCTTCTTCGGATGTCCGCCCGCTCCGGAATGTGCTGGAGATAGGAAGCGGTGACCCGATTCTGGGTGCCGACCCAGGCGCGCGTCTCTTCGGAATCGAGATCCTCGAGCCAGCGGTACGGATCCGCGACCCGGACCCCGTGGTACTCGTCGGCATGATCGACACGCCGCGACTCGGGGTAGGAGATCCGCTCGTCGGACGGACGTTCAAGGAAAGGGCGCATCCGTTCCTCAAAAAGATTTGCGGATATCGGCACGGGCGGTGCCAGGAACGGCGCTTTCTGGATCGGCATCAAGATCACCCCTCATCATCGGCAACAGAAGAGTGGCGTTCGGGGCGCAATCTGGGACGGCCATTTTCGGCCAACCCTCCCCAACGCTCACAAATACCCCAGAGACCGCAAGCTCTCCAGGTACTCCCCTCCCGCTTCCCGCCCTGTCGTGGCCCGGCGCTGCTGCGGCTCGCCGTAGCCGGGGACCATCGCCTGGGCCGGCGCCCACCGGCACCCGGCCGGAGGTGGAGGGAGCTCTCCGCTCTGCGGCAGACCCAGCGCGCGGAGGAGGCCCGAAGCCACGGCCGCGGGCTCGATCTCCTCGCCAGAAGCTCCGGCGCAGCCGGTCCGCCTCCAGATCAGGACCCTTCCTTCGCCTTCCCGGGCCGAAGAGGAGCCCGTTCGCCGCCCGGGATCCAGGACCACGGCCACGGTTCCGAACCCCTCCAACGCCCCCGCCACAAGCCGGTCCGCCGCGGTCAGCTCCGCCCGGACCAGATCGGCGAAGGCGACGTCCCCGCCCGTCCAGCCATCCGCCGCGATGTCGATCCCCGGCAGATAGAGCGCGGCAGCGCGGGGAGACTGCCCGAGCCGCTCCTCGAACATCCGGCGGTAGAACCGGTCCGGCAGGAGGGCACGCTCCCGGATGGACGCCACGGCTTCAGGCGGAAGGGCGGCGGCCAGTCTCGGCCCGTTTCCGTCTCCCTCACCCTTCTCTATATTCCTGGTGCTGCTGACGAGAATTTTGGCCTCTTTTTTTTCACTCTCGGGCGCGATAGCGCCCTGGGCGTCTTCCTGGAGCAGTTGAAAAGCCCCATGCGCCACCACCAACCCTGGCAAAGTCTCGGCCGGGAAGGTCCCCCACCAGTTCACCGCCAGCACCGGCGCGCCGCCGCGGGAAGCGAGCTCCCAGACCGCGAAAGCCCGCCGCCGGTTGGCCAGGATCGGGCGGTACTCGGCCAGCCCCAGCGGCACCTCGACCCCGCTCCACCAGAGGCGGACCGGACCGTTGCGGGCCAGCGGTGTCTCGACGCCCAGCGGCCGGAAGCTGTCGAGAGAGGTCACGCCGTGGTCGGGTCCCGGGATTCCGGTCGCCACCGTCGTCCAGAAAGAGGCCGGCGGCTCCGGCTCGCGGCGATAGCGGAAGACCTTCCCGCCCTGCTTCGCCAGCCGTCCCAGGGTCGGCAGGTCGCCCACCGCGAGGAGGTAGTCGACCTCCTCGGGCAGGATGCCGTCGATGCCGACCAGGAGGATCCGCTCTCCGGGCGAGGTTGGGAGCGCGGGAGGCGGAAGCGCCGCCTGGCGGCGGGCCGAGAGCACCGCGGGCACCGTGAACACGAAAGCCGCTGCCAGGATGGCCAGTCCCAGACCCTTCCGGGAGAAGAGACGGACATGAGGCGTGGAATCGGTAAAGCGGATGGCCAGCGTGAGCAGCCCCTGGTAGACCAAGCGCACCAGGACCGAGACGGCGATGGGCGCGGCGAGACCCAGGACGATGAGCAGCGGCCGGTGCCCTTCGCCCATCAGCCCGCGAGCCCCCCAGAGGACCAGCCCGAGCGCGAGCGCTCCCGCGGCAACCGCCGCTCCCAGGGAGACCGCCTCGATGCGCCGCACGTGGTACAGGCGCAGGACGATGAGGACAAGGCCGCAGAGAGCGAGAAAACCGGCCGCGGCCAAGGCGAAGATCGGTGGAAACAGGTGGAGGAACAGCGCCGGCACGTCCAGCGGAGAGACCGCGAAGCCGCCGTTGGCCGCCACCAGGGCCAAGGCGAGAGACAGGGCCGTGACCCCGCCGGAGAGCAGAGCCACCCGGGCCGTCAGGAACAGGACAGTGCGCAGGGGTGCGCGAGGCCGCAGCGCGTCCTGGAGCAGAAACCGTTCGAAGCCGTGGTCGAGATACCCGAGCCGCCGCAGCTCCGAACGGACCTTGTCGAGGTCCTCCCCGGTGCCCATAAGCGGCCTAGTGTATCCGACGGGGTCACCGGGGATCGTCCTCGTCTTCCAGCCGCTCGGCGGCGGCGGTGAGATCGCGGATCGCGGGCTCGATGCA
>JANOCF010000230.1:0-2605 GCA_031412055.1 Holophagales bacterium
GCTGGAACGGACAGCGCTCCGCGACATCGGGCGCTACCCGTCCGAGTCTGCCCGAGCGCTCCTGGGTTCCTGACCTCCGTTCTCTCCTGCCTGTCGCTGGTGTAGAGTCTCCGGGTTGCAGCTCACCCCATCGAGCGAGCCGAGGAGATCCGGGTCATGGTCAATGCCGTCATTCTGCTGAGCGTGGAAAAGGGGAAGGTCAACGAGGTCGCGGAGAAGCTGGTGGAGCTTCAAGGCGTGTCGGAGGTCTTCTCGGTTGCCGGGCACTGGGACCTGGTCGCCATCCTTCGCGTCAAGTCCAACGAGGATGTGGCCGAGGTCGTGACGAACCAGATCATGAAGACCGAGGGGGTCTCGCACACCGAAACCCTTATCGCCTTCCGCGCCTTCTCGCGCTACAACATGGAACGGATGTTCTCGATCGGTAACGAGGAGCCCCCTCCGGCCCGCTGACGCCTCAGGAGCCCGAGCCCGCCGTGGCCGGCTTCTTCTTCCCGATCTCCGCCAGCAGCTCCTGGTACCCCTTGTCCTGTCGGAGGGAGGCAAAGGCCGCCTCTCCCTCCAGACGGGACAGGTCTGCCCAGCCCTTCTCGACCGCCTTGCGCAGGCTCTCCAGCGCTCTCTTCTTCGCACCCTTCCGGGCGTGCGAAGCTGCCAGCCTGTACCAGTTCTCCCCGTTCTCCGGCACGATCTCCGTCGCGATCGACAGGGCGAAGATCGCCCGCTCGTGCTGGCCCTGACTGGTGAACATCTCCGGCAGGTAGAAGCTCGTCTGGACCAGCACGGTGTTGAGCAGCCTCCGCGCTGACAGGTTCTCCTGCTTGTCGGAGGATTCCGCCTGCTTCTTGAGCTCCTTGATCCTCAACTGGTTCAGCGCCTGGGGGAGATCCGCGAGCGAGAGCGCGCGCGGCGCGGCGGCGATGTACTCCTTGTCGCGTTGATTGCGCTCCTGCCAGATCTTGCGCTCCTTCTTGTACGCCTCTGACGCAGCGATGCTGGAAGACTTTGTCGTCACCTCGGCCGCGCCTTCATGCAACCCGGCGAAGTCGGAGGCCAGTCCCGCGTACAGGCGGTGCGCCTCGACCAGGTCTCCGGCCGTCTCCATGGCGCGCGCCCGCACCAGGTCCGCCGACCAGAGCTCCGCGATCAGCTTGGGATCCTTCTCCCTCAGACCCTTGCGCATGGCCTGGATCTCCATCCAGCCAAGCGCCCGCGTGGCGAGCTCCTCGGGCATCCACTCGTGGGCCCCCGGAAAGAGCTCGATCCGGTGCTGGAGGCCCAGGACGCTCATCTGCTCATCCAGGTCCATCATCTCGTAATAGTTGAAATCCCGGTCTCCCGCCGTACCGAAAAAGACGAATGGCGTGTCCCGGGTCGGCTTCGTCTCAAAGGGGAAGCCGGCCCCGGCGCCGATGATCCCTTCGATCGTGCCCGGTGCCGCGAGGGCCATGCTGCAGGCGAAGCGAACCGTCCCGGAGAACCCGGCCGCGTACACCCGCCGGTCGTCGATGGAAAAACGTGCATGGGTGTCCGACCAGATGGCTCGAAGGGCCGTGACATTAGGTCCGGGCGGGCCGTCGCTGGTGCTGTTGTTCGAGCTTGCAATCAGGTAGCCGTATTTCTCGGCTCCGGCCCGGAAACGCTCGGCCACGTGGGTGCCCCTGTACCTCGAGTCAAAGGCGTAGAGGATGGGCCACTTGCGGTCCGGACTGTACGTGGTGGGCACGTAGAGGGCATAGCTCTGATCCGGATCGGTTTGGGTGACCACCTGGGCCACGACCTGCCCGCGAGGGAGCTCGGTCTGGGCGGCCGACGGGACTGTGGCGAGGATCAGCAGGACGAGCAGGGCAAGTGGTCTCATGAGCGAAATGCTACACCGAGGGCGTTAGGCAAGGGAATTGCAGTTGATTCTGGGTGCTGTAATTAACTGAGGGGGAATCCTCGATGAGTCTTCCCGAGCGCGTCCACTCCCCGGTGTATCCGAAGCCGATTGGCTTGCACCGTGTCGCTCCGCGGCGGAGCAACCCGGTCGACCTCGACGCCACGCTGCCCCTGGCCCCCGAGCGGCCTCCGGAAGCGCGCGACGTCCTGCCCATGAAGTGCCTGTACTGCCAGGCGCCAGTCACGAAGGGGACCACCCCGGTGCGCGTCAACCGCAATGGGTATCACCTGACGTGGCAGGCGGTGCCGGCCTGGATCTGCACCCGCTGCGATCAGGCCTACTTCGAGCCACAGGCGGTGGACATGGTTCGCCAGGCTGTGACCTCGATGAGCCGTCTGACCAAGCCGGACATGTAAACCCTACTTTTCCGTTCCGAATCTCGCCCGGAATCCACGAGGCTCCGGGTGTGTTATTCTTCGCGCCCCCTCGAAGACGGCGGGCCGGCACGGGTCCGCCCATTTCCCTAGAAGAGAGGCACGCTTGAGTCAGCAGAGAAGAGAAGACGTCCGCAATGTTGCCATCATCGCCCACGTGGACCATGGCAAAACAACACTGGTCGACAAGATGCTTTGGCAGAGCGGCACCTTCCGCGCCAACGAGCATGTGGTGGATCGGGTCATGGACAACATCGACCTGGAACGCGAGAAGGGCATCACCATCATG
>JANOCF010000231.1:0-1511 GCA_031412055.1 Holophagales bacterium
GATCGAAGGCGTGGCCGTCCTGCCCCGGCCCCTACTCCGGGAAAAGTGACCTGTCGATCCCGGGGATGATGTGCAGCGCGTTCTTGTAGTAAAGCTTCCTCAACACCTCGTCCGGCAGGTCCAGACCGTAAAGGCTCCAGAAGGCGTGGCGCTTGCGGTAGTAGGGGAAGTACTCGTCCGCGGTTTCGAGCGTGCGGAAGTACGGGTGGTACTCCGAGGGCTCCCAGCTATCCTTGCCGAACAGCACTCGGTCCTGGTAGCGGGTCATGAACTCGCGGGCGAAGCGCGGCTGGCGGCCGAGATCGTAGAGCACGGCGCCGATCTCGGTCATCATGTTGGGCATCTCGTCCATCAGCCTGCCGAGGCGTCCGAGATCGTGCCCGAGCCATCCCAGGTGGGCGTTGATGAAGATGGTCTTCGGGTGCTTGCGGATGACGTTGTGCAGCTCGCCGATGGTCTGCTCGAACGGTGCGAACTCGGCGGAGTCGCGTCGGCGGTTGGGGTACTGCTTGAGCTCGAGCCAGCGCTCGTTGAAGCGGTCCCAGGGCTGCCAGAACGACATCGGCTCGCCCACGTGGATCAGCACCGGGATGCCCAGCTCCGCGCATTTGGCCCAGACGGGATCGATGCGCGGGTCGTCGGTCTGCACCCGCTTGCCGTCCGCGTCCTTGACGAACATCCCGAGATTCTTGAATACCTTGAGCCCCTGGGCGCCGTTCTTGACGTCCTGTTCGAGCTGCCGCGCCGCGTTCTCGCCGAAGCCGGGCTCGGAGATCTTGCGGAAGTCCACGTTGGCGAACTGGACGAAGCGCCTGGGGTGCTTCGCCCGGAGGTTGGCCAGCCCCTTCTGGAACAGCTCGCCGCTGCCGCCGCTCAGGTTGACCATGACGGCCATGTTGAGCCCGTCCATGGCGGCCGCCAGCTCGTCCACCTGGGCCGGCGTCATCTCCTCGGCATCCTGGTGGTTGTGGACGTCGACGAACGGGTACTTCGCCCGGGTGACGGGATGCGCCGGCACCACCAGCGTGGAGCGGGGCTCGTACTCTTCGAACGACATCGTGGCTTCCGGCGGGGTAGGCTGAGCCGGAGGAGCGGGCGTCTGGGCGAAGGATGGGACGGCGACTGAAAGACAGAAGCCAAGGATGGCGAGACGGAGGGCGATAGGGTTCATTCTGGTCCTCTCTGAGCTTGAGAGGGTCACTCTATCGCAGGCGCAGGCCGTGGAGATGCCAAACTCGCCGGAGTGACCGCAGGGCGTGGAGGATCGAAAAAGTGCTGGATTGAAGGTACTATAGCGCGGGCGAAGTAGGAGGAGACGATGCGAGCCATCAAGCTCCACACTCACGTGGATAAAGACCATACCCTCCGGATAAGACTTCCGGAAGACATTGAGGAAGGACCCGCGGAGGTGATCGTGCTGATTCCGGATACCTCTGCGTATCGGAGCCACTCTTTGGCGGACGTTCTTTCCACCCTTTCGCAACAATCCCGCCGGGTACGCACCAAGGAGG
>JANOCF010000232.1:0-1849 GCA_031412055.1 Holophagales bacterium
GCCAGCGTGCCCAGGCGGAAGGGTCCGGCCGCCTTGCGGTCGTGGAACATCAGGCCGTAGAAGCTCAGCTCGATCCATTGCCGGCCCGGCTCCAGCTCGGCCGCCGCTTGCGCCGTGCCCACGGGCTCGCCCTTCAGCGTGTGGAGCGTGCCCGCCAGATGGAAGCGGCCGGGCCGGGTCACGTCCACCTCGGCCAGGATCACCAGGTTGCCGTCCCGGACCTCGTCGCGGTAGCGGCCGGTCAGGTGAGCCGCCGGGTTGCTGTAGAGGAACCCGCCCAAGCTCTCGCGGAGGTCGCCGTCCAGCAGCCGGCTCGTCACCTTGACCATGTAGCTCGCCGCCAGCTCGGGCTCCAGTCCGGCCGGCATCCTCAGCCGGGCCGACCAGATGCCATCTCCCGCTTTCCTGTCGGCGCCCTTGCCATCGTCGGCATAGGCGACGTGGGACACCAGGTTGCCGGCCTCGCCCACGATATCCGCGGAGACCTCCAGCGCGACTCCTTCCTCGATCGTGGCAAAGAGGTCGATCGGCCGGGACTTCTCAAAGCTCACGGCTCCGGACCAGACGCTCAGGGCCGGACCGGTGCCCTCAGGGCCGCGCTTGGTCTGCTTGGTGGGGATGCGCTTCTCCTTGACCGGATCCTTCTCCCCCACTTTCAGAGCGCGGGAGCTCTCGGGGAAACGCGCCCGCTCCCGGTAGTCCTTTGCCGTTTCAACGGCGAGCCAGCTCTTCTGCTTGAGCTCCTGGGCAACAGCAGGGAGTGCCATCGCCAGGACCATCATTGAAATTCCAAATGTCTTGCGATTTTTCATGGCCATGCCTCCGATCAATAGAGCAGCGTGATGTAACGGGCGGTGGTCATCGCGGACTGGACCGTGGTGTTCGGCGCGCAGCGCACGCCGCCGCAGAACCAGTTGCCGTCGGGGATGGCCTTGCGCACGTCAGCGTCGACGTCGTTCCTCTCGTCGTCGTGGTTCTCGTGGCACGCGTCGAGGTTCTTGAAGCCGGAGGCCTCCTGCTTGTTCGAGTTGTTGCAGACGGTCGAGTTGTTGTAGCTCGCGGTGGCGCTGCCGCCGCAGGCAAAGATCGAGGCGTACTGGACCACGCCGTCGTCCTCGCCCGTCAGGCAGGCGCTGGAGCCGAAGATCGCCTCGTAGCCGCCGGTCAGCCAGACGGTCTTGGCCGGAGCGTTGGCGTAGGTCCGCACCTGGACGTCGTCCGAGCTGCGCAGCCAGTACGTGGCGTCGTCGCAGCTCTGAATAAAGAGGGCTATGAAATTGCAGAACAGGTTGTTGTTGCCGCAGACCGCGTCCGCGCCCTCGGAGCCGCGATGGGCGCCGCCGACCGAGATCACCAGGCCGATGCGCGCCGCCACCTGGTCGTAGGGGCCGTTGTAGTTGAAGTTCGGGTCGGAAGCGTCGTTGTTGCCGAGGATGTAGTCCATCACGGTGTTGCCCATGCTGTGGGCCACGACGATGAAGGTGCCGCCCTGGGCATAGCTGCTGGTGCAGCGCCGGCCGCCGCCGTCGACGCCGCCGTTGGTGGCGTTGACGATCTCGTTGGCGACCTCGCCGGCCGACTGCGCCTCCCAGTAAGGCCGGGTGCCGTTGTAGCCCACCACGTAGTAGGGCGTGACGAGCTCCTTGGTGGCGGTGCGGATGAAGTCACGCGCGCCGTTCACCCAGTAGCTCCGGGCCGAGGTGTAGCTAGTGTAGGTGTTGGCGTTCGTCAAGATGACCTTTCCGCTACCAGTGCCAACAGCCAAGCTGGCGCTGCCGCCCATCACTCCCGATAGAGTCAGTGTGCCGGTCGACGCAGTTAAATTGGCAAAACCGGCCAGGGTAATTGG
>JANOCF010000233.1:0-5956 GCA_031412055.1 Holophagales bacterium
CCCAGGCGCCGAGCAGACGGTCCCCGTCCTCGCCCAGGGAGAGCAGGAGGTCGGTCTTGGCCGTGCCGCTGTCGGTCGCCAGCGGCTCCAGCCTCAGGCCCGGCAAGGGAACGCCTCCGCTTGGATTGTTCTGCAGGGCAAAGACCACCTGGTGGAGCGGCGCGCGGGCGAGGCTGCGCTCGACGCGCAGCTCTTCCACGAGACGCTCGAAGGGCAGGTCCTGGTGAGCGTAGGCGTCCAGGGCGTCGCCGCGAACCCGGTCCAGAAGCTCCCGGAAGGTGGGCGCGGAGCCCAGCCGGCCACGCAGCACCAGGGTGTTCACGAAGAGACCCACCAGCCCTTCCAGCTCGGCCCGGCGGCGATTGGCGATGGGCGAGCCCACCAGCACGTCCTCCTGCCCGGTGTAGCGATGGAGCAGGACGTCGAAGCCCGCCAGCAGGGTCATGAACAGGGTGGCTCCCCGGCGCCGCCCGAGGTCCCTCAGGGCCGCGCCCAGCGAGGCGGGAAGCTCCACCGCCCGGCCGGCGCCGCGGAAGGTCTGGATCGCCGGGCGTGGCCGGTCGGTGGGCAGGTCGAGCACGGTCGGGGCGCCCGCCAGCGCATCCTTCCAGTAGGCGATCTGGACGCCGAGGACGTCGCCGGAGAGCCAGCGACGCTGCCAGATCGCGTAGTCCCCGTACTGCACCGGCAGCCCGGGCAGAGCCGACTGTTGGTACAGGGCTGTGATCTCGCGGATGAGGACGCCCGCGGACCAGCCGTCTCCCACCATGTGATGGAGGTTGAGGAGCAGCCAATGCTCGTCCCGGCCGAGGTGCAGGAGAAGCGGCCGGAGCAGCGGACCGGCCTGGAGGTCGAAGCCCCGGGCGGCCTCGGCCTGGACGAGGCGCAGGGCTTCGGCCTCTCGCGGCCGCCCCTCTCCCAGGTCGACCCTGGGGATGGAGAGCCGCAGCGCCGCAGCGATCTCCTGCCGGGGGACGCCGTCCGGTCCCGCCACGAAGGTGGTGCGCAGGGACTCATGGCGCCGGACGATCCCGTTCAGAGCCTCCTGGAGGAGCTCCGGCCGCAGCTCTCCGCGAACCCGCAGGGCGATGACGATGCCGTAGGCCGCGCCTCCCGGCTCCAGCCGGTCCAGGAACCAGAGGCGTTCCTGGGCGAAGGACAGCGGGACCGGAGCGCCGGGCTCGCGCCGCTCGATCGGTGGAGCCGCCTGGAGGCCGCTGCCCCGCTCGCGCTCGATGCGCGCCGCGAGATTCTCCAGGGCCGGCTCCTCGAACACGGCCCGGAGGGGCAGCTCGACTCCGAACAGGTCGCGGACGCGGGAGACCATCCGGCCCGCCAGGAGCGAGTGCCCGCCCAGCTCGAAGAAGTCGTCCCGAAGGCCGACGCGGTCCCGCCCGAGCAGCTCCCCCCAGGCCGAAGCCAGCAGCTCCTCGGTGGGCGTGCGCGGCGCCAGCCAGCCCTCTCCGCCGGTCTCGGACGGCTCGATCCGCTCCAGGGCCCGGCGGTCGACCTTGCCGTGGGAAGTGAGGGGCAGCTCGTCCAGAATCGCCCAGCCCGACGGCATCATGTACTCGGGCAGGCGGGCGGCGACGATCGCGCGGAGCGCATCGGGGAGCAGAGGCTCTTCGAGGACCACGCAGGCGACCAAGCGCCGGTCCTCGCCGTCTCCGAGGGCCAGGACCACGGCCTGCCGCACGCCGGGATGCTCGCCGAGGACGGCCTCGATCTCGCCCAGCTCGATGCGGAACCCCCGGATCTTCACCTGCTGGTCGATGCGCCCCAGGAACTCCAGGTTGCCGTCCGCCAGCCAGCGCGCCAGGTCGCCCGAGCGGTACCAGCGGAGGCCGTCGCTCTCGACGAATCGATCCGCGGTCAGCTCCTCCCGGTGGAGGTATCCGCGCGCCACGCCCGGTCCGCCGATCCAAAGCTCGCCCGGTACGCCGATGGGAGCGGCCAGGCCGGCCGGGTCCACGACCCGGAGCACGGCCCCGCGCAGCGGACGGCCCAGCGGTTGGCCCAGATGGCTGCGGTCCGCCAGGCCGTCCGCCTCGTACCGGGAGCAGAGAATCGTCGCCTCGGTCGGACCGTAGAGCACGGTCGCCTGAGCCTCGGGAAAGACTTCGCGCAGGTCCGCCAGGAGGTCCGGAGGCACGGCGTCGCCGCCCACGAAGACTCTCCGCAGGGAGCGGCAGCCGCCACTGGAGCGAACCTGCTCCACCACCTGGCGCATCAGCGCGGGCACGGCATGGAGCAGGGTCATGCCGCCCAGGGACTCCACCAGGGCCGGCACGTCGAGCGCCGGACGCAGGCCGAAGAGCACCACGGTGCCGCCGGAGAGCAGCGGTCCGAGCAGCTCGAAGAGGAAGATGTCGAAAGAGAACGGCGCCAGGCAGGGCATGCGGTCGTCCGCGGAGAAGGCGAAGGCCTCCCGCGCGGCCCGCAGCGTGTGCGCGAGACTGCCGTGCTCCACCAGCACCGCCTTGGGCTGGCCCGTGGTCCCCGAGGTGTAGATCAGGTAGGCGAGGTTCGAGGGCGCAGCATGCTGCGCCCCTGCGGCCAGCTCCATGTCCATACCCTGGCTGTCCTCGATGTCCTCGGGGGTCAGCACGGCGACGGCTCCCGAGTCTTCCAGCATGTAGGCCAGGCGTGCCTCGGGCAGCGCGAGATCCAGGGGGACGTAGGCGCCTCCGGCCTTCCAGATGCCCAGGATGGCGGCGACCATCTCGGGCGAGCGCTCGACCCGCAGCCCCACCCGCGACTCCGGGCCGACCCCCTGCGCCCGCAGGCGGAAGGCGATGCCGTTCGCGAGGCGGTCGAGGTCGCGGTAGGTCAGGCGCCTCCCTTCCTGCTCCACGGCGATCGCGCCGGGAGTCCGGGCGGCCTGCTCCTCGAACTGGCGGTGAACCGGCTCGGGTACGCCGATGCCCGCGAAACCGGCCCACTCCCCGAGAAGCTGATGGCGCTCCGCCTCGGGGAGCAAGGGGAGGCCGGCCAGCGGCAAGCCGGGATCGGCGGCAACGCTCTCCAGCAGGACCAGGAGGCGCTCCGCCAGCCGGCGGACGGTGGTGGCGTCGAAGAGGTCCGCGGCGTATTCGATCTCTCCTTCGAGCCCGCCCGCCGTCTCGCGCAGGACCAGGCTGAGGTCGAACTTGGCCGTGGCGCCTTCCAGCTCCAAGGGCGCGAGGCGGAGTCCGGGGATCTCGATTTCGCCGAGCGGCGCGTTCTGCAGCGCGAAGGAGGCCTGGAAGAGCGGGTTGTGGCTGAGGCTCCGCTTCACCTCCAGCGCCTCGACCAGCCGCTCGAACGGAAGGTCCTGGTGCGCGTACGCGCCCAGCGCGGCCGTCCGCACCCGCTCCAGCAGCCCGGAGAAGGACGGCCCTCCATCGAACCGGCCGCGCAGGACCAGAATGTTGACGAAGAAGCCGATCAGCCCCTCCAGCTCGGCGCGGGTGCGGCCGGCGACCGGCGAGCCCACGAGCACGTACTCCTGGCCGGAGTCGCGGTGGAGCAGCGTCTGGAAGGCGGCGAGCAGAGTCATGAAGAGGGTCGCGCCCTGGCGGCGGCCGGCCGTCTGAAGCCTCTCCGCCAGCCCGGCCGGGATCGCGAGCGGCACGGAGCCTCCCTGGAAGCTCTGCATCGCCGGGCGCGGCCGGTCGGCGGGCAGCTCCAGGACGGCCGGCACCCCTTCCAGCTCCCGCCGCCAGTACGCGAGCTGGTCCTCCAGGGCCTCGCCGCGGAGCCACTCCCGCTGCCAGGCCGCGAAGTCCGCGTACTGGACGGGCAGCTCGGGAAGCGGAGCCGATGCGTAGAGGGCGACCGCCTCCCGCACCAGCACGCCGATGGACCAGCCGTCCGAAACGATGTGGTGCATGGTGATGAGGACGGCATGATCGGCCGGCCCCAGCCGCACCAGCGTGGCCCGGAGCAGCGGCCCGCGGGCGAGATCGAAAGGCCGGAGCATCTCCTCCCTCGCGAGCTTCAGAAGCTCGGCCTCCGGCCGGGGCAGGACAGACAGGTCCATGCGCCGCATCCGCAGCGGCGGGGGCTCGTGGACGATCTGGACCGGCCCTTCGGCGAAGGTGGTCCGCAGCACCGCGTGCCGCTGGACGACCCCGGCAAGGCTCCGCTCCAGGGCAGCGCCGTCCAGCTCTCCGAGGAGTCGCAGGGCAACGGGGATGTTGTAGAGCGGGCTTCCCGGCTCCAGTTGATCGAGGAACCAGAGGCGCTCCTGGGCGAAGGAGAGCGGCAACGCGGTCCCCGGCTCCAGGGCCAGCGGAACGATGGGGGTAAGACCGCGGCCGGCGAGCCGCTCGTAGCCAAGAACCACGGCCGTCTCCCAGGTGATCTCGCCCAGGGCGTGCTCCGCGGCCAGCGCCCGCCAGCGGTCAGCTGCCTGGGCTTCGACGCCACGATGCTGGTGGAACTTGACGTCCCCGAGCATGCGCCCCTCGGCGTGGATGCCGTCGGTCATGCGCGTTCCCCTATGGGGATCGATATAGGGATCCGCCATGTCCGGGTGGTAATCGATGCCCAGGAACGCGCAGACCTTGCGCAGCTCGCCTTCGGGGTCGCGCACCAGGTCCTCGAAGCGCACCCGATGCTGGCGCCCCGCGGGGATGTCTGCCAGGAACTCCGTGACGTTCTGGTGGCTCGCCAGCCAGATCAGCTCCGCGAGCGCCCGCCGGGAGAAGCGGTGCGGATGGCGGAAGAAGAGCTGATCGAGCCTGGCCTCCTCGAACGAGCGGATCATTCCGTACGGGTGCCGGATCAGGTGGATGTAGTGGGCGTTCTCGAAGCTCTCCTCGGCCCGCCGCAGGATGGCGGGGTCCAGGGCATAGGACGGTGTCTTGTCCACCAGGACCCGCCCGTGGAGGCTCTCCTGAAGCCAGCGGTAGAAGCGCTGCGTGCTCCAGCCGTCCTGCTCGGCCACATCGACCAGGGCCTTGGCCTCGCCGGGGCCGCAGCCGCGGGCCTCCATGACGGCGCGGATTACTCCTTCGAGCCAGAAGCTGTCGCGGCCAGGGAACGCGGCCTCGCGCTCGCCCATGGTGTTGAAGGAGAGCAGCTCCAGCTCGGGCGGCGAGAACAGCGCCGGATGGCCGCCCAGCATGACCCGCAGCAGGGTCGAGCCCGAGCGCGGTGGCGAGAGCACGAAGACGGCCGGAGGGTTCTTCTCTCCAAGCTCGATCGCGGGCAGCGGCTGGACGAGATCGCGGAAGCCGGCCAGGGCGGCGGCATCCACCCAGCCGATCTCCTGCGCCTTGTCCTCCGTGCTTCCCACCGACTCCGCGCCCCAGAGACGGACGACGGTGTCGCGATGCTCGCGCGCCATGTAGGCGGCCATGCGGGCCACGCTGGGAGCGTCGAAGATCACCACCACATGGACGATCTCGCCCAACTCCCGCTGAAGGCGATTGATCAGCACCGCCCCGGTGATCGAGTTGCCGCCCAGCTCGAAGAAGGAGTCGTGAATCCCCACCGACTCGACTCCGAGCGTCTCGCTCCACAGCCCCGCGAGGAAACGCTCCAGAGGCGTGCTCGGCTCCACCCGCTCCCGGGCGGAGACGGGCAGGGCACCGGGCTCGGGCAGGGCCTTGCGGTCCACCTTGCCGTTGGGGCTCAGGGGCAGTGCAGGCAGGAAGACGAAAGCCGAGGGGATCATGTACTCGGGCAGACGCTCCGCGAGATGCTCCTGGAGCGGCGTTTCATCGCCCGCGACGTAGGCCACGAGCCGCCAGTCGCCCGGGGTCCTCTCGCGGGCGACGACGACCACGTCCCGTACAGCCGGATGAGCGGCCAGGGCGGCCTCGATCTCCCCCAGCTCGATGCGGAAGCCGCGGATCTTCACCTGGAAGTCGATCCGCCCCAGGTACTCGATCGCGCCGTCCGGACGCAAGCGGGTCAGGTCGCCGGTCCTGTAAAGACGCGCTCCCGGTCCTCCGAACGGATCGGGGAC
>JANOCF010000234.1:0-6186 GCA_031412055.1 Holophagales bacterium
GAGCGCCGCAACTACACCGGCGCGGTGGGCTACTGGACGGAGCTCTACTCCCTCTATCCCAACGACAGCAGCGGCCGGCGCGGCCGGTACTGGACGGCGCGCTCCTTCGAGGCGCTGGGGGAGACCGAGCGCGCGCAGCAGATCTATCTCGAAGTGGCCACCGCGGACACCACGGACTTCTACCGCAAGAACGCGCTGACCCGCCTGCGCGGCAAGGCGCCCGCGGTGGACGAGCGGGGCACCGAGCCCTGGCCCAACGACCCGGCCCTGAGCCGGGCGCGCCTCCTGACCGATCTCGGGCTGGAGGAGCTGGCCATCTCCGAGATGGAGCTGGCCGGTAAAGATGCTGACCCGAACGCGGCCAAGGCCTTGAAGGCGTTGATCCAGTCGCGGCACGGGCAGCGGCGGGAGAGCATGATCACGATCCGCGAGGCGTTCCCGGCTCTCGGCGGTCCCCACCAGGCAACCCTGCCGGAGGACGCGCGCCGCCTCTACTACCCGCTGGACCACGCGGATACGATCCGCACATGGGCGACGAGGAACCAGCTTCCCCATCACCTGGTCTACGGCATCATCCGCCAGGAGAGCGCCTTCGACACCCAGGCCCAGAGCTGGGCAGGCGCCCGCGGCCTGATGCAGCTCATGCCGGCCACCGCCAAGGAGCTGGCGGGCAAGGCCGGACTGACCTACGCCCACGAGAAGCTGTCGGACCCGGCGTTCAACGTCCGCCTCGGGACGACCTACTTCAGCCAGGTTCTCAACATGTTCGACAGCAACGTCGAGCTGGCCCTGGCCGGGTACAACGGCGGTCCGTACCGCATCAAGAGGCTCTGGAAGGAGGCGGGCTACCGTGAGTTCGACCGCTTCCTCGAATCGCTGTACCTCGAGGAGTCCAAGACCTACGTGAAGCGGATCCTGGTGCTGTCGGACAGCTACCGGCAGCTCTATCCGCTGCCCGGGTGAGGCCGTCTGAGAACCGGACTCCTCCTTTTTCTTCTTCTCCTCACCGCGTGCCTCGGCTGCCTCGGCTGCGGTACCGGCCCCACGCCGCACGACGGCCCCATCGTCCTCATCACCCTGGACTCGCTCCGGGCCGATGTGGTCGAGCGGCTCAACGGCGAGCCCGGGCTGACGCCCCGCCTGGACGAGCTGATCCGCGAGGCCGACTGGGCCGGACCGGCCATCGCGTCGTCGAGCTGGGAAGGGTCGACGATGGCGACCCTGTTCACCGGTCTCCGCCCCTGGCAGCACCAGGTGCTCCATCCCGGGCACGCCCGTCTCTCCCCGGACCTGATCACCCTGGCCGAGGCCATGAAAGCGGCCGGCTACGAGACCGCCGGCTACTTCAGCGGCCCCTGGTACGACCAGAGCTTCGGGTTCAACCAGGGGTTCGGGAGCTTCCAGCACTACGGCAAGGGGGTCCGCCTGCTGGACCGCATGCGTGAGATGCGCGCGCAGGACGAGGAGCGGCAGTTCCTCTGGGCGCACCTTCCGGCTCCCCAGGCTCCTTACATCCGGCGCGACGCGTACCTCCGCCGCCTCGGCCGCGTGACCCCCCAGATCCCGCGCAAGGTCATGCCCATGCAGCTCGAGCCGTACTTCGATCCGGCCAACCCGCTTCCGCTGAGCCAGCGGCGGCGGCTCTGGGCGGCGTACTGCCTCAACGTGGCCTGGGCCGACGATCAGCTCGGCCAGCTCCTCGACGGGCTGCGCGCCAGCGGAGCCTGGGACGAGACCCTCCTGGTGGTGACCGCCAACCATGGCGAGGAGTTCGGGGAGAAGGGGCAGATCCTTCACGGCGGCAACCTCGGCCGGCAGCTCATCGAGGTGCCCTTCGTGATCAAGCTCCCGGCCGGCTCCGCGCGGCGCATCCTGGTGCCCAGGCGGAGCCGGGTGCCCGCGGCGCGGCTGTGGGCCACCCTCGTGGAGGCCGCTGGAGGCGAAGTGCCGCCGGCCGCCGCGCCCAGCCTCTTCCGTCGGGCGCCGCTCCAGGCGCTCTCCGAGCTCTACCTGACCAACGGGACCAACCGCTTCTCGCTGGTGGACGGGGACGACCAGCTCCTCTGGGAGTCGCGCTTCGCGCCGTCCGAGCCGGAGTACTACCTGGCGCGGTTCGGCTTCCGGTCCAAGGAGGCGCGGTCCCGGATGTCGGAGGAGCCGCGGGCGGTCTTCGACCGGCTGCGGAACGCTTTTGCCGTGTCTCCTCCCCTGCATGGGAACGCGGGGAGCGAGCCGCCGCGTCTGACCCTGGAGCGCTGGGGCGTGCGCGGCAGCCGGCCGGTCGACGTTCACGACGCTCAGGACGGTCCCGCCGCGCGGGAGAGAATCCGCGCCCTGGCCGCGGATCTTGCCCGCAACTGGAACGCCTTCGCGCCCGAGGAGAACCCGCCCGGCCAGGAGTCGCGGGAGTGGACCGGCATGGCCGGAGGCGAGAAGGCGGGCCAGAGCGAGAAAAAGAAGCCCGGTGACCGGAAGCGATAACAGCCTGGCGCGGTGTGGTATATACTGGCAAACCGCCCTGGAACGGGGGCCTTTTTACGGGTCCATAGCTCAGCGGTTAGAGCATCCGGCTCATAACCGGTTGGTCTCTGGTTCGAATCCAGGTGGACCCACTTCGCAGGCGACTCCGGCGCGAAGAGCCTTTCCCCTCGACGGCATCACCGCCGGCCGCCGTTTGCGTGTCTTTGACGTCTTGGAGAGGAGAGCAGATCCCTACCTATGAATCAGCACCTTGAAGTTATCGTGGAGCTGCAGGGCGCACTTGACCAGTTGAAAGCCGCCGAGCAGCGGCTGCACGGGATCCCGGACTGGATGCGTGAGCTCCACGAGGAGCACACCCGGTACAAGGCGCAGATCGACGAGATCGAGACGACGGTTGAGGATGCGGCCCGGGAGCGGCGGGGGTCGGAAGCCGCCACCGAGGATGCCCAGGAAAAGCTCAAGAAGTACCAGCAGCAGATCAACAAGGTCAGCACCCAGCGCGAGTACGGCGCTCTGCTCCAGGAGATCGACACCGTCAAGGCGCTGATCTCCGAATCGGAGGAGAAGGGTCTGGCTTCGCTGGAGAGCTGGGAGACGGCGCAGAAGGAGCTGGAGGCCAAGCGCGAGAGCTTCCGCGATCTGCACGAGCGCTACTCGGCCGAGCTCGCCCGCTGGGAGTCCGAGAAGCCAAACGTGGCCAGGCAGGTGGCGGCGCTCAAGGCGCGGGTCGCCGAGCTCCGGGGGAAGCTGACCCGGGGCGTCGCCTCCCAGTTCGACCGCATCCTGGAGCGCATCCCGAGCGGCGCGCTGTCCCCGGTCCGGCTGATCCAGCGGCCCGGCAAGGCGCAGCGGGAGTGGCACTGCACGACCTGCAACTACCGCGTGCGGCCGCAATCCGTGGTGGAGATCCGCAACGGCACCGGCCTCGTACAGTGCGACAGTTGCAAGCGCATCCTGTACCTGGAGCCCGAAGTCGAACCCGAAGTCTGAGGTCTGGCCCTTATGGACGACCTGGAGATGGAAGACCCGGAGCTCGATGCCCGGATCGCTGGCTCCTATCGCCGGATCGTCCATCAGATCGGCGAGGCGTGCGCTCGAGTCGGGCGTCCACCCGGGGAAGTCACTCTCGTCGGCGCGAGCAAGACCCGGCCGGCCGCCGTGCTCGCGGCGGCCTGGCGGGCGGGTCTTCGCGTCTTCGGCGAGAACCGCGTCCAGGAGGCGGCGACCAAGAGCCGCGAGCTCCCGTCGCCGCCCTTCGACATCGACTGGCACCTGATCGGGCCGCTGCAATCGAACAAGGTCAAGCCCGCCCTGGACCTCTTCCGAACCGTCCACTCGGTGGACCGTGTCCGCATCGCCGAGGCCCTGGACCAGGAGGCTGGCCGCCGGGGTCTCAAGCTTTCCGGCTTCCTGGAGATCAACCTGGGACAGGAAGAGAGCAAGCACGGCTTTTCTCCCGAATCTCTCGCCGAAGCGGTCCGGCCGCTGGCCGATCTGCCCCACCTGAAGATCGTGGGCCTGATGGCCATTCCTCCCGCTTCTGACAACCCCGAGGACTCCCGTCCCTGGTTCCGCCGCCTGCGCGAGCTGCGCGACGAGCTGGGCTCCCGTCCCGAGTGGCAGGGCTTCCCCGGCTGGCTCTCCATGGGCATGAGCCACGACTTCCAGATCGCCGTCGAAGAGGGTGCGACCCACGTGCGCGTGGGCACCTCGCTCTTCGGGTCTAGAGGATAGCCAGATATACATGCTAAGATAGCTATCCTTTTTCCGGAATTCGTGGATCGTTCGTACCCGAGGAGGTCTCTGCAATGGCGCTCACTCCGCTCGATATCCAGAAGATGCGCTTCAACCAGCGCATGAGGGGCTACGACAGCACCGAGGTGGAGGGTTTCCTTCTCCTGGTGGCCGAGGAGATGGCCGGCCGCCTGGGCCAGATGGAGAAGATGGAGCGGGAGAACCGGTACTATCGCCAGCGCCTGGAGGAGACGATGCAGCGGGAGCATCAGCTCCAGCAGACCCTGCTGCGCGCCCAGAAGGTGTCGGACGAGATCACGAACAATGCCCGCCGCGAAGCCGAGCTGACGGTCAAGGAGGCCGAGATGATGGCCGACAAGATCGTGCAGCAGGCAATCGATCAGTCGACCCGCATCGAGAGCAAGATCACGGAGCTGCGCCTGCAGCGCCGGGAGCTGCAGCTCAAGTTCAAGAACACGCTCGACCTCTTCCAGCGCATCCTGGAGGGTGAGATGGAAGAGGAGCAGAACACGGCCACCTTCCACACGCTCCCGCGCCGGAAGAAAGAAGCGGCCAAGGAAGCCTGATTTGATCCCAGAAGCTACGCGGCGTCTGTTCCACGGCTACGCCGATGTGGATCTTACGGTTCTCGCGCAGGGCCGCTCCCTTCTGATCGCCCGCCTGCTGGAGGACGGCGACAGCGCCGACCTCGCCTGGCTCAGCCGAACCCTTCCCGAGGAGGATCTCGGCGCCTGGCTGGAGAGTCGCGGCGGGCGGCAGCTCTCGGTCCGCAGCCGGGCCTTCTGGGAGGTGGTGCTGGACCGCAAGGCCGGCGCAGCGGACCCCGCGAGGAGCGCGCTGTGGCCTCTCTGACCCTGGAGCACACCGAGTCGCTCTCTCCGCGAGCGCAGGAGCTGCTGGCGAAGCTCGCCATCCGTCCCTGGGCCGACGAGTTCTACCTCGCGGGCTCCGCGGCCCTGGCTCTCTACACGGGTCATCGCCCGGTCCGGGAGGTGGACCTGATGTCCGCCACCAACCGGCTGGCCAGCCCCGACCGGCGCGATCTCCTTGGAGACCTGCTGGATCTCGACCCGGGCACGGAGGTCGAGACGGCCCGCGACGGCTATCTCTTCGCCAGGATCGGAGGAGTCGGGCTGCGGCTCTTCTACTATCCCTACCCGCTGGCCGATCCGTTCGAGGAGCTGGGCGGACTGGCCGTGATCTCGGCCGTGGACCTGGGCCTCATGAAGCTCGGCGCGATCATCAGCCGGGCGACCCGCCGCGACTTCGTGGACCTCTACCTCCTCTGCCGCGCCCTGCCCCTGGCCGAGCTGCTCCACCGGGCCGAGGACAAGTTCGGCCACGTGCGCGACTTCCCCCTCCAGGCGCTGAAAGGTCTGGCCGATCGCACCCAGATCGAAGGGGAGCCGATGCCGCGACTCGCCATCGCCCTGCAGTGGGAAGAGGTCGAGGCCTGGCTGCGCAGCGAGGTCCGCGAGCTGGGACGGGCGCGGGTTGGATTGTAGAATCCCCCGCATGAACCGACCCGACCTCCTCATCCACAACCTTTCCGAGGTCGCCACACCCGAGGGCAGCAGTCCCCGGCGCGGGGAAGACCAGCGGCGCGTGCTCCGGCTGCGGGGAGCCGAAGTGCTCTGCCGCGACGGGCGCATCGCCTTCGTCGGTTCTCCCGAAGAGCGGCATCGCGCCTTCGGCGGCCTGCCGGACGCCGAGCGGCTGGACGGCCGCGGTGGCACCCTGGTTCCCGGGTTCGTGGACCCGCACACCCATCTCCCCTGGGCCGGCAGCCGCGAGGAGGAGTTCGCGGCCCGGCTGGCGGGCAAGAGCTACCAGGAGATCGCGGCGGCGGGAGGAGGCATCCTTTCCACCGTGGCCGCCACCCGCCGGGCCGGCGAGGACGAGCTCGCCGCCAACGTCCGGCGCCGCCTGGACCAGATGCTCGCCTGGGGC
>JANOCF010000235.1:0-5142 GCA_031412055.1 Holophagales bacterium
CCAGGATGATCACGTCGTAGTCGTTGGCTTCGGCATAGGCGAGCCCTTCGCGGCCGTCGCCGCTCAGGTCCACCGCGAAGCCTGCCCGTTGCAGCCCCTGTCCCAGGGAACGGCGCAGACGTTCGGAGTCTTCGACGACCAGCAGCCTCATGCGTCATAGAGTAAAGGGAAAAGATGAAGGACTGATGAAGATGCCGGGGCGACCGCTCGGCCGTCCCGGATGCGTCGTGCTCGTGCTAGGAGTCGTGCACCAGCGGCTGCGGCCGGCAGAGCCAGTAGCCCTGGGCGTAGTCGACGCCCATCTCCCTGAGAGCTTCCATGGTCTGGCGGTTCTCCACCCATTCGGCGATGGTCTGCAGTCCCATGACGTGGCCGATCTGGTTGATCGACTCGACCATCGCCCGTTTGACCCGGTCCTCCATCATGTTCTGCACGAACTCGCCGTCGATCTTCAGGAAGTCCATGGACAGATCCTTCAGGTAGGCGAAGGACGAGAGGCCGCTGCCGAAGTCGTCGAGCACGAAGCGGCAGCCCTTGACCTTGAGGGCGCCGATGAAGCGGATGGCGCTGTCGAGCTTGCTGATGGCCGCCGTCTCGGTGATTTCGAAGCAGAGGCGCCGCGGGTCGACGTGGCTGCTCTCGATCTCCGCCAGGACATAGGTGAGGAAGGCCTCGTCCGCGAGCGACTGGGCGGAGATGTTGAGGGCGAAGAGGACCGGCCTCGAGACCTCCCGGCGCTGCGCCTCGGACAGGGCGTGGAAGGCGGTGCGAACGACCCAGCGGTCGAGGTCGCCGATGAGATGGTAGCGCTCGGCCGCGGACATGAAGGCGGACGGCTCGATGACCGTGCCGTCGGGGTCCAGCATGCGCAGGAAGACCTCGCACAGCAGCTCGCGGCCGGCGAGCTCGGTCCCCAGCGGCTGGATGAGCTGGTAGAAGAGGCGGAAGCGCTTCTCTTCCAGGGCGCGCTGGATGCGGTGAATCCACTGCATCTCGCCGTAGCGCTCGGCCACCAGGGTGTCGTCCGGCTCGTACTCGTGGATGCGGTTGCGTCCGGTGTCCTTGGCCACGTAGAGGGCGGCGTCGGCCGCGCTCATGACCTGGGCGAGGTCGCCGCCGTCGCCGTTGATCGGCACGAAGCCAGCGCTCACGCCGACCTCGAAGATCTGGTCCTTCCAGCAGAAGCGGAAGTCGCGCACCGAGCGCCGGATCTCCTCGGCGATCTGGCGCGCCTGGTCGAGCGGGCAGTCCTCCAGAAGGACGCCGAACTCGTCGCCGCCGAGACGCGCCAGGGTGTCGCTGCGCCGCACCCGGGAGCGCAGCAGGGCGGTGATCTGCTTGAGCATCTCGTCGCCCACGAGGTGGCCGCAGGTATCGTTGATGATCTTGAACTGGTCGAGGTCCAGGTAGAGCAGCACGTGGTGCCGCTGCTCGGCCCGCGAGGTGCGGATGGCCCGCTTGAGCCGCACCTCGAACTCCCGGCGGTTGATCAGCCCGGTGAGGGCGTCGTGGCTCGCCAGGTAGATCATCTCCCGCTCCATGCCGCGAAGCTGGGTCACGTCCTTGAAGACCAGGACGGCGCCGAGCACGTTGCCGTAGCGGTCGCGGATCGGCGCGGCGGTGTCGCGCACCGAGTACTCCTTGCCGTCCTCGCTCAGGAGCAGCGCGTGGCCGGGCGACTCCACGACCTTGCCTTCGGTCAGGCAGCGCTCCAGCGGATCGGGCAGCGGCTGGCGGGTGACCTCGTCGACGACGCGGAAGACCTCGGTGACGGGCAGTCCCAGCGCCTTTTCCGAACGCCAGCCGGTGAGCTTCTCGGCCACCGGGTTCAGGTAGTCGATCTTTCCCGAGGCGTCGGCCCGGATGACGCCGTCGCCGATGGAAGCGAGGGTGACCTGCGCGCGTTCCTTCTCCCAGTGCAGGGCGTCTTCGGCCAGCTTGCGCTCGGTGACGTCGAAGGCCACGCAGACGGTGCCCACGATGCGCTCCCCGCGGTCTCCCTGCTCGCGCAGCGGCTCGACCCGGCCGTGGAAGAGCCGGCCCATGACCTCGTGCTCGAAGCTGACCGGCTCGCCGGAGAGCGCCTGCAGATGGGCGCGGATGGGCGGAAAGCTCAGGTCGCGCGTGCCGTAGTGGTCGAAGAGGTGGCGGCCGGAGATCTTGTCGGCGGAGAGCCCGACGCTGGCGAGGGCCGCTCCCAGGGCGGACGTGAAGCGGAGCTCGCGATCGGTGGTCCAGACGACGGCCGGGATCTGCTCCAGCGCCCGGAGCCGGGGATCGATGGCGGTAGGCCCGGTCGCCGCAGGCATCGCGGACGCCGCAGGCATGGAGATCCGCCGGTCGAGCACATCGGGCTCGCGAGGCTCGCCACCCTCCTTCTCCTTAGAAGAAGAGGACGGATGGGAAAGAACACGGAACGGAGAAAGATCACCCATGAAGTAAACCCTCGAAGACATTGGGATACTCAGCAAGATCCGCGCCTGCGAGGGCCGGCGTGTACTTTGCAGGTTTTCGTTGCAGCTTTTCGGGAACCGCCGGAGGGCTCGACCCGTCCAAGAGAGTGAAGGGCCTTGCCGTACCGGTCCGGAATTCTGAAGCCGTGATTCTTTTTGACTAGACGCTGTGAGTGAGGTCTAAAATCGGATCATGGCCTTCATGGAACGCCTTTCCCCCCAGGAAGTGACCTTGCGGCCGGCAGTCCCGAGGGATGCCGACCTTTTGCGCCAGTGGCGGTCGGAGCCGAGCGTCCGCCGTTTCCAGCCGCTCAACGAGCTGCCGACAGCACAGCTTCGGGCCGACGTGGCCAGCCAGCGGATGCCCGACCTGTACCGGGGCCGGGGCGAGAAGTTCCAGTGGATCGTCCAGGTGGACAGCGATCCCGCGGGCTGGATCACCCTGGTGGTGAGCAACTGGGAGCACGGGTTGGCCGAGGTGGGCTACGCGCTGTCGACTGCCTACCAGGGACTGGGGATCATGACCGAGTCGTTGCAGGTTCTGCTCGACGACCTCTTCCTGAACACCCTCCTGGAGCGGGTCGAGGCCCGCTGCGCGGTGGAGAACGTGGGCTCCCAGCGGGTGCTGGAGAAGAACGGCTTCCAGAAGGAAGGCCACCTCAAGGGCTACTTCAAGCTGCGCGGCCGGAGGGTGGACAACTTCCTCTACGGCCTGCTTCGAGACGACTACCTGGCCCGCCGGCGGGCGGAAGGGCGGTAGATTGCGCCTGTCCGCGACATTTGGTATCCTAGGGCGGAATCGAGGTAGGTCATGAGCACCCGGCCCGCTATAGCCTCTATAGGCAAGATCCCCGAGTACGAGCCCTCGACGATCGAGGAGTTCCTCGCTTGGAGGGATGAGGATGTCTGGGCGGAGTGGGTGGATGGGAAAGTCATCCGAATGGCGGCCGTCACCTTCGGGCACCAGGACATCGTTCGTTTCCTGCTCGCGGTCCTGAGCCTGCACATCGAAGCGCACGATCTGGGCTGGGTCACGACAGCTCCGTACGCGATGCATCTACCCAGCCGGCAGAGGGTACGGGAGCCGGACCTTCTTTTCGTCTCCGGGGAGAACCTGGGGCGACGCAAGGACCTTTTTCTGGACGGCGCCGCGGATGTCGTGGTGGAGGTCGTCTCACCCGAGAGCCGCAGGCGGGACCGGGTCGAGAAGGTCGTCGACTACGAGACGGAAGGGGTCCGGGAGTACTGGCTGATCGACCCTCGCCACCGGCGGGTGGAGCTTCGGCGGCTGGGCCAGGACGGACGCTACCGCCTGGTCGAGCCCGACCAGGGGTTTCTGACCTCTGAAGCCATCCCGGGCTTCCGGCTGCGCATCGACTGGCTCTGGCAAAAGCCGCTGCCGAAGGTGCTCGACACCGCCCGCGAGATGGGTCTCCTCTAAACCCTCTCCTACAGCACCTCCAGGTTGGCGAACTTCGCCACCAGCTTCCTCTTGCCTGACTTTTCGAAGAAGACCGTGATGCGCATCTCGTCTCCCTGACCTTCCATCTCCAGGACGACTCCGGAGCCGAGGGTGGGATGGCGGACACGGCTGCCGCGCTTGACCGGACGGCGGGGCACGCCGCTCTCCTCCGGCTCGGGCACGATCGTCCGGCCTTTGGGAGGAACGGGCACCGGACGCGAGGTGTAAGGGGTGGTCGGAGCGGACGGCCGGGCCGGTGGCCGTCCGAAGCCGCCCTGAGAGGCAGCGGGCGCCGCGGACGCACGCGGCGGCGCGGCCTGGCCGAAGAACGAGTAGATGCTCTGGGCGCGGTCGCTCACCCGGTCGCCCAGGAAGAGGTCGGGGCTGTGGTGGACGTCCACGAGGTTGTCCGGCAGCTCCTGGAGGAACGGCGACTCCATCTGGTCCTGGTAGCGTCCGGCGATGCGCCGTCTCCGGCAGCAGCTCAGGTACAGCTTCTCCCGCGCGCGGGTCATCCCCACGTAGAGCAGCCGCCGCTCCTCCTCGATATCTTCCCGCGCCCCCTGGGAGTTGAAGTGCGGGAGAAGCCCATCCTCCAGCCCGGCCACGACCACGGCCTTGAACTCCAGCCCTTTGGCGCTGTGCAGGGTCATCAGGGAGATGCCCTTCTCCGTCTGCAGAGAGTCCAGGTCGCTCACCAGGGCCACGTGGTCCAGGAAGGCGGTCAGGAGATCCTCGTCGCCCTGGTTGTAGCTCTGCCTCTCGGTGAACTCCTGGGCGGCGGAGAGGAACTCCTCGATGTTCTCCAGCCTGGCCAGGTCGTCGGGGTCGTCCCTGTTGTAGAGCTGGGCGTAGTTGGTGTCCTTGAGGAGACGGTCGAGCACGGCCGGCAGGGGCAGCTCCTTGGAAGCCTCCTGCAGGCCCACGATGATGTCGCGGAACTTGCGCAGGGATGTGGCACTGCGCGCGGGAAGCGTGCCCAGGTCGTCCAGGTAGAGGACATCCCAGATCGGCTGGCCGAGCTGCATGGCGCGGTCGCGCAGCAGCTCCTGGGTGGACTTGCCGATCCCCCGGGGCGGCTGGTTGAAGATTCTCCCCAGGGAGAAGTTGTCGCGCGGGTTGCGCAGCACCCGCAGGTAGGCGACCAGGTCCTTGATCTCGGCCCGGTCGTAGAAGCGGGTGCCGCCGACCAGCGAGTAGGGGATCTCGCGCTTGAGCAGCTCGTCT
>JANOCF010000236.1:0-1812 GCA_031412055.1 Holophagales bacterium
AAGACGATTCGCGGGAGACTTTCGCAAGAGCGACACCCGCTTGACGCGGCCCTATCTCATTCCGGCATGACCCGGCCAAGCGATCCTCGTCCAGGTGCCGGGTGTTGGAGGATCGCCGCGCCTACTCACTTCTGGCGCCCGGCCTTCTCCATCGTGGCCTTGACCTGTTGTACCAGCGCCACGGTGGCAGCCTCGCGGGAGGCGGTGTCGCAGAACAGGCGCAGGGAGGCCAGGGCTTCGCGCCGGATGCCCTTGGCGGTGAAGATCTTCTCCAGCCCCAGCGCCAGCTCCTTCACGGCGGCGGTCTCGCCCTGCTCCAGCCAGTAAAGGGCGAGGTTCAAGCCCGCGAGCGCGGCGTCGTAGGGCATGTCGAGGTCCAGGAACGCGTCGCAGACATCCTTGATCGCGGCCACGGCCTTGTCCGTCCGCCCCAGGCCGGCGTCCACGCGCGCGGCCAGCCAGCGGACGCGGAGGTGGTGGAGGTCCTTGCCGAGCCGGGCCGCCAGCTCCCGCACCTCGGGCAGCCGCTCCTCCGCCTCCTTCGCCTGGGTTAGGTGGCAGAGGTTCACGACCCAATTGAAGCGCAAGGAAAAGAGCTGGTTGAGGTCGCCGCCCGCTTCCACAGTCGGCGCGGCCTCCCGCAGCGTGGCGAGCGCCCGCTCGGGGTCACCCATCTGCTCCAGGGTGAATGCCTTGTTCAGGAGGATGCGCCCAGCTGCCTCTCGTGGAGCTGTGGCCAGAGCACGGTCGAGCCGGTCCAAGGCTTCGGGGAAGCGCCGCTGGCCGCGACGAAGAGAGCCTTCGAGGTCCAGCAGCCGCCACTCAGCCAGCAGATGCGGGTAGGCGGCAGCTCCCGCCGTCCAGAGTCTCCTACCGCGGGTGCAGGCATCCTCCGCCTTGTCCAGGTCGTTCCCCACGCGGTATGCGTTGGCGACGAACGGCAGCGCATAGCCTTCGACGCGGGCCCTCCACGCGTCCTCGCCCGGCAGCCAGCGGATGACGCTCTGGGCGAAACTCGCCAACTCCAGCGCCTGGCCTGCGCAGTGCGAAGCAGCGCCCGCGCTCTCATGGCAGATGTGCTCCACCAGGGCCCAGTTGCGGAACTCCGGACAGGTCTCCACCAAAAAGGCGCGGTCCTCGGAGTCGCAGGGAGCCAGGCGTGCCCAGAGATCGGCCACGGCAAGACGGTCTTCCTCCGAAGGAGGGGCGTTCCGTTCCCAGGGCTCCCGGCAGGAATCCTCAAGGGACGTCAGAAACGCGGCGAGCGCTGATCGGCCCACATCGGCCAGGGAACGGCCGAAAGCCTCGGCAGCCCGGTCCAGATCGTCGGACTGGTCCTGCGAGCCCGACTTCCGCGTGGCCAAGGCCGCGGCGATGGCCGGCGCGAGACAGGCCTCCGCCAGCGACCTGGGCAGCTTGACCGCTGCGAGGATCTTCTCCAGGGTCCTGGCCTGAAGGGGGCCGCCTGCCTCCAGGCGGTAGACCGAGGAGGGATCCAGGCCCGCTTCTGCGGCAAGCCCATCCTGCGTGCCGTCAACGATCGAGCGCAGAAGGCGGATCAGCCGCTTCGTGACTTCCGGATCGGACAGCGCATCCATTCCCTCTCCTCCTTCCGTGCAGGACTGGCCTGCAATCCGGTTCCGTTTTCTGACCCCAAGGCCGCTTCCGGCACCTAGAGTCTTGGGGGGCCACCTGCCCGGTCAATGGAGGCCGGCCTGGGAAAGCCCCCTCAAAGGAGCCGTTCATGCCTCAACTCGTTCGCAGGCTCGCCGCCCTGATGGTCGTATTCACCCTGGCCCTGCCGCTGAGCGC
>JANOCF010000237.1:0-4727 GCA_031412055.1 Holophagales bacterium
GGTGAGCACCACCTCGTCGGACGCGGCGTTCTGCTGCTGCGTGGCGAGCGAGATCTCCCGCGCCACGCGGGCGCTGTCGCCGGACGCTTCGCGGAGCGCCTCGATGGCGTCGGCCGCGGCGTGGGCGCGCTCCAGCACGCGGCTGGCCTCCTTCGTGCCCTCCTCCGTGGCCACCACGGTGGTGCGGATGGAGCTGGCGAACTCGTCGAGCAGGTTGCGCACCGAGTCCACCGACTCCTGGGAGCGCTGGGCCAGTCGCCGGACCTCCTCGGCGACCACCGAGAAGCGGCGCCCGTGGTCGCCGGCCGCCGCGGCCTCGATGGCGGCGTTGAGCGAGAGGATGTGCGTCTCCTGGGCGATCTCGGTAATGAGATCGAGAACGCGGTAGATCTCCTTGGAGCGGGTGCCCAGGATCTCGGCGCGGCTGGCGATGCCGGCGATGCGCTTGCGCACCTCCTCGACCCCCTGCACAGCCTCCTCGACCGCCTCCTTGCCGGCGTTGCCGCTCTCCTCGGCCCGCTGCGCGAGGTCGGCCTGGGTCGTGGCGTTCTCGGCGATCATCGAGGCGGTGCGGGCCAGCTCCTCCATGGCGGCGGTGATCTCGACCACGGACGCCGCCTGCTCGGACGAGCCCGACGCCAGCTCCGAAGCGATCTCGTTCACCGCGTTGGCCGACGAAGCCACCTCGATCGAGCTGCGCTGGATCTGCTGCGCGAGCACGTCCAGGGCGTTGGCCGCGTTGCCGAACGTGACCGCGACCTTGCCGGGCAGGAGCCGGGCATGCTCGGCGCAGTTGACCAGGTCTCCGGCCCGCAGGCGGTCCAGCGCCTGCACGAGCGTCGCCTCCACCTGCTGGTGGCCGTGCTCCGAGCTCTCCACCCTCTGCCAGAGGTTCTGCTGCGAGCGGAAGATCACCCCGACGTAGAGCCAGAGGGACGCGCCCACGAGCAGCAGGAAGGTGTTGAACGGCCAGTTGCGGCCGTCTGCGCCCGCCGTGGCCGCCTCGGCGGCCATGAGCAGCACGAGCCCCGCCAGCGCCACGCCGCAGACGATGTAGAGGCCGATGCGGGCCTGGTTCCTCGGGTCACTGCCGTTCGACATCTGTTCCATCTCCTTCTTCGAACCAGAGCTCGCGCGGCGGCTGCCGCGGATCCACCACGACCAGGGGCAGCTCCCCGTGAACCGCCATGCCGGACACTCCGGCACCGGTCCCGGGCCAGAGCCGGAGCATGGCCGGAGCGATCGGCCGGACGCTCAGGTTGTCCACCACGCACAGGATCTCGTCGGCCATGAGGGCCTGATCGCCGGTGGCGATGCGATAACCCTTGTCCCGCCGGGTCAGCCCCGACACCACCGCGTTGTCGATCCCCCAGAGGATCCCGCCGCGGCGCAGGAGCAGGTAGCCCCGGTGGCCCTGGCGGCCCTGGCGGCCCTGGCGGCCCTGGGAAGCCTCGCTGCTCAATTCTCCCGTCCCAGCGCTTCCATGTTCAACACCCGCACGACCTTGCCCCCTATGGGAGCCTCCCCCAGAATGAAGCCGCCGTCGCCCGCGATCACGGATGCGCTGGGAACATCCACGACTTCCAGGGCCGCATCGGCGGCCAGGCCCATCATCTCCCGCGCGTCCGGCGGGCCGGCCCAGACCACGATCGTCACCGGGTAGGCGGGGTTGGCTCCGGGCGCGGCGTTGACCATGCGGGCCAGATTGAGCACCGGCAGAGGCTCGCCCCCGAACTCGGCCAGGCCGGCCAGCTCGGGCGCCGATCCCGGCAGCGGGTGGACCATCAGCGAGCGCACCACCCGGCGCACCGAGACCAGCGGAAGAGCGCACAGGTACTCGCCGGCCTGCACCAGCAGGTGGCTGCCGGTCGAAAGGCTGCCCCGGGCGCTGCGGCCCATGTTGCCGGAACTGCTCGACCCGCTGTTGGGGATCATCTCTGTCGCTCCTAGATCCGGGTCCAGCCCGTGACATTGATGTCCACACCGAGGACACCCTTGAAGGAGCGGTCCCGGCCGTACACCGGCGCGGCCACGGTAAACACCGACCCGGAGCTCTGCAGCGACTCGTACGGCTGCGTGAGCGAAGCGCGCCGCTCCCTGGACACCGTGCGGTACCAGGGGCGCTGCGTCATGTCGATCTCCCGCGCCCCGATCAGCGAGAGAAGCTGGCGGCCGGCGAGGCCCTGCCGGTTGTAGCTCAGCGCCACTACGAAGCCGGTCGTGTCCACGAAGTAGCCCAGCTCGATGAACGGCGCCTGCTGGACCAGGCGGTCGAGCGTCTCCTCGATCTCCGTGGCCGACGAGGCGCGCTCCAGCTCCTTGGACCACTCCTCCACCATGTGCTTGAGCGAGCGCGGCGAGTCGAGATGGAACGACTGCGCGAGGAGCTGGATGGTGAGACCCAGCGAATTGAGACGATCGGCGGTGCCCGACAGATTCTTGAGGCCGCCGGTCATGCGCTGCACTACGAGGCTCACCTCGCGCAGGGTCATGACCACCTCGTCGGAAGCGGCGTTCTGCTGCTGCGTGGCCATGGAGATCTGGCGCGCCACCCGCGACGTGTCGCCGGACGCCTGGCGCAGCTCGTTGATGGCCGACGCGGCGGCGCGAGAGCGCTCCAGCACGCGGGCCGCCTCCTTGCTCCCCTCCTCCGTGGCCACGATCGTGGCGCGGATCGAGCCGGAGAACTCGTCGAGCAGGTTGCGCACCGACTCCACCGACTCCTGGGAACGCTGGGCCAGGTGGCGGACCTCCTCCGCGACCACGGCGAAGCGGCGCCCCTCGGCGCCCGCGGCAACGGCTTCGATGGCGGCGTTGAGCGAGAGGATGTGCGTCTCCTGGGCGATCTCGGTGATCAGCTCCAGGACGCGGTAGATCTCCTTGGAACGGGTGCCCAGCGTGTCCGCGCGGTTGGCGATGGCGCTGATGCGCTTCTGCACCTCCTCGACGCCGGAAACCGCCTCGTTGACCGCTTCGGATCCGGCCTCGCCGCTGGCCTCGGCCCGCGAGGCCAGCTCGGCCTGCCGGGTGGCGCTCTCGGCGATCTGGGAGGCGGTGCGGGCCAGCTCCTCCATGGCGGCGGTGATCTCGACCACGGACGCCGCCTGCTCGGACGAGCCGGACGCGAGGTCGGAGGCGACCTGGTTGACCGCGTCGGCCGCGGAGGCGACCTCGATGGAGCTGTCCTGGATCTGCTGCGCGAGCGAGCTCAGCGAGTCGCTGGCCGAGGCCGAGACGCGGGCGAGCTTTGCCGGCAGCTTGGACGTGTGCTCCGCGGCGCGGACCAGGTCGCCCGCCCCGAGCTGCTCGAAAGCCGCGACCAGCTTGACCTCGAGCTTGCCCCAGCGGTCCGTGCTCTCCGGCAGGCGCTGCTCCAGCCCGCGGAAGAACGGGTAGACCCAGACTCCGTACGCGGCGATGGCGGCGGCTCCGATAGCCAGGAACACGAACCGCGGCCAGAGCGGTCCGCCGCCCGCCGCCAGCAGGAGAAATCCCACCAGCGTGAGCGCAACGACAACAATCCAGCCCACCAGGGCGTTGTCCGTGTGGCGGTTCGCCCAGTCCGGCAAGCCGGAAACGACAGGTTCCACGACCCGGCCGACGACTTCTGGCTCCACGACCATCCTGTGTTACTCCTTTTGCCGAGCGGAGACACGGAGGCGCGCCCATGCGGCGCGATCGCTCCAGGTCCCTTGCAGCGTCTTCCCGTCGCTATCAAGCGAATTTGGTTCGTAGGATACGGGCATTCCACCCCCCACCGCAAGCGGCGATCGCCCTCTTTGGGTGCGCACGCCGGGAGCAGCAGCGCAATGTTGCCCAAAAGCTGAGCAGTGTTTTTTGACTGTGCCCTGGTTTTGTATATAGTTTTCACCAGCTTTTACCAAGGGCAAAGGTCTCTATGCCGCGGGGCGCCGCACCCCGGTGCAGAGGGGGCCGCATATTTACGATCAGGAGATCTGATCCAGGGAGATTACATGTCAAGGAAGTACGAAGGGTCTGCACTGCTCCTCGCCGCGTCCGCCTTCTCCGTGATGTCGGCGATATCGGCAATGTCGGCGAGCCCGGCCTGGGCCGGCAATGGCAACGCTCTCCATGGCATCGGAGCCGTCAACAGCTCCATGGGAGGCGCCGGCGTGGCGCTGCCCAACGACGCGCTGGGCGCGCTCAACCTGAACCCGGCTCTCCTCACCCAGCTCGACGGGCACCGCTTCGAGTTCAGCGCCGAGCTGGCCGACGACGACATCACGATCTCGAGCCAGGCCGGTCCGTTCTCCGGCTCGACCGAGCACACCGCCGACCCCGCGCTGATTCCGGCCTTCGGCTTCACCGCTCACAAGCCGGGAACCCGGCTGGCCTACGGCGTGGGCTTCCTGGGCCTCGCCGGCTTCGGCGCCGACTTCCCGCAGGACAGCACCAATCCGCTCTTTGCGCCGCAGCCCTTCGGCTTCGGCCACGTGTTCTCGACCTACGCCCTGATGAAGGTGCCGGTCATGGTGGCCTACCAGGTGAACGACTCGCTGTCGATCGGCGGCGCGTTCGTGGCCGGCCGCGCCTCGCTGACGGCCCGCCCGGCGGGCTTCACCTCGCCGGACTGCTCGGCCGGCGGCGTCTGCTTCGTGCCCAGCACGGACAGCGACAGCGCCTGGGGCTTCGGCGCCCAGGTAGGCGTGCTCTACAAGGTCAACAATGCGTTCAACGTCGGCCTCTCCTACCAGAGCGAGATGGAG
>JANOCF010000238.1:0-5603 GCA_031412055.1 Holophagales bacterium
TCGATGGCGTCGTGGAGAGTGCTCCGCAGGGCGCTCTGGGTGGTCGAGTCGACTCCGTCGTAGTAGCCGGGGGGCGGATCGCCGGCAGCGAGAGCAGGCGCGAGCATGGCGAACACGAAGACCGGGAGCGAACGGGCAACGCCCATCGAGGACCTCCTTACCAGGATTTGGTGGGAGGCTAGCGGTTCGGCCACTGCAAGTCAAAGAGCCTTGGCCATACCCCGCTCGACCGCCTCGATCAGGTAGGGGCGGAGGCGCTCCGGCGGCAGGATGTGGTGGATCGAGCCCACCTGCCGCGCCCGCTCAATGCTGTGCACGTGGTCGAACTCCTCCGCCACCTCGCCCAGCTTCTCGGAGCGCACGATCTCCTGCATCTCGCCCAGCCGCGCCCGCAGGGCGGCCTTGTCGGTTCGCTGCGGATCGGCGATCTCCCGCTCCAGCTCGGCGATGCGCGGGTCCCTGCGGGTCCTCCTGGCCACCTCGCGGGCGAAGACCACCGCCGCGGCCGGCGCGCCTCCGATCACCGAGGCGTGCGCGCCCTCCAGGGCCGCGATCTCCAGGTTGTCGTTGAGGGCCTGGGAGAACACGACGAAGGCCCCGCCGTGATAGCGCGAGATCACGCAGAACACGAGCGGTCCCCGGAAGTTGACCACCGCACGGCCGATCTCCGCGCCGTACTCCAACTGCCAGGTCCGCATCGACTCGGGGGAGCCGTCGAAGCCCGAGAGGTTCGCCAGCACCACCAGCGGCCGGTTGCCGCTGGCCGAGTTGATGGCCCGCGCCACCTTCTTGGAAGACAGCGGGAACAGCGTCCCGCCCGTCCAGTGGTCGGGGCCGTAGACCGGCACGAAGCCCAGGCGCGGCAGCGGGCGCGACTCGAAGCCGAGCAGACAGACCGGGGTTCCGCCCAGGTGGGCGTCCCAGACCACGCCGATCTCCGCGTTCCGCATCCCGTACCAGCGCTCCAGCGGCTCGTGATCCTGGTCGACCACCGAGCCCATCACCTTGCGGATGTCGAACGGCCTCTTGCGGCCGGGGTTGGTCTCCTCGGAGAAGACCTCGCCGACCGTGCGGAAGTTTCCGCCGTGCGGGAAGTCGCGGACATCCCTGTCGCGCGGGTCGCGGGTGGGCGCCGGACGCGGGAAGCGCTCGCCGGGCGCCTTGTAGGTGTGCTCGTACCAGCGCAGCAGGATGCGGCAGGCCTCGGGCAGGCTCGCGGCGAAGTACTGCGCCTGGCCGTTGGGACCCATGATCCGCTCGTAGCCGCCGATCCCCTGGTTGTCCTCGGCCGACACGCCGCCGGAGTAGTCCAGCGCCCGCTTGCCCGTGAGCACCATCGCCCCCTCGGGGGTCATGATGAGGATGCCCCGCGTGTGCATCAGCATGGTGGCCTCGGCATTCCAGTAGGGCTGGGCCCCCACGTTGATGCCCGGCACCACGATGTTCACCTCGCCCCCGGCCTGGGTGTACTCGACCAGCCGCCGCAGCACGACGCCGATCCAGTCCATGTTCTCCGTGCCGCTGTCCATGGAGATCCTGGCTCCGGCGGAGAAGGCGAACCACTCCAGCGGCACTCCCATGCGCTCCGCGAGGTCAAGGGCCGCCAGGATGCGCCGGCACTCGGGCTCGGACAGCGCGCCCATGCCCCGGCCGGCATCTCCAAGGAGAATCACCCGGGTCATCCCCTCGGGGTAGCGGCCGGTGAAGCTGCGGACGACGCCGGCCACGATCCCGCTCGTGTTCTCTCCGGGAGGACGCTTCACGGGGACTAGAAGAGCCGCGTCATCCAGATCATCCAGGTCGTGCTCCACGAACTCGCCCGCGGGGAGGTCGCCCTGGGTGTCGTGCCTTGGCGGCGCCAGCATCTGGATGACGTCGAAGGGGTGGAAGAGCCCTCGCCGCCGCAGCTCGATAACCTTTTGGGAGTACTCCCGCAGCGGCTTCAGGGGTGCTTCGGACGGCCGGCGGAAGCGCACGACCATGCCCGTCGTGGGGCTGGTGATCTCCAGGACCCAGTCCCGCAGCTCGCCGGTCTCCCGGTCGGGGATGCGGCAGCGGATGTTGACCTTCTCCAGGCCGAGCCCCTCGGTGCGGGGCGCCAGCCGGTGCACGAGGCCGTTCAGCTCGTCCGGCCGCAGGTCCACGGGCGGCCAGAGGTAGAGGAGGATCCGGTTCCAGAACAGGCGCCGGCCCGCGGGCTGGCGCGACTGGAAGCGTCGGATGCCGGCCAGGGCCTCCATGAGCGTGCGCTCGAGCTGGGGGAGCTCGACGACCCGTCCGGCCGCGTCCCGCACCGGCGTCAGGTCCCGCACCTCGGTGAGGGCAAAGAGGCGCTCGTCGCCGGGATTCTCATGGGCCACGCCGTGGAACAGGAGGACCCCCTCGGGCGTGGGCATGCGCTGGAGCCGGAACCCCTTGAGACGCCAGAGCTCCAGGCGTTGGGCGACCATGGGATGGAGGCCGCGGGTGAGCTCGTCCTCCACATAGCCCGCTCCGCCCGCTTCGAAAGAGGAGCCGGAGCCAGGCCGGAAGGTGAAGCAGCGCACGCCGTCCGGGTCGGCCACGCAGAGCGCCACCCGCCGCAGGTCCGGGGGGAACCCGGATCCTGCGAGCAGCGCGGCGATCTCTCCCGCAATTCCCGCGGCGTCCTCGGGGTTGGCGGTGTCCGGCCGCCAGACGTAGAGGTCGAGGGCCAGCTCGCGGTCTTCACGCTCGATCTCCCCGGCCAGGCTGACCGCCTCGGCCAGGGCCTCCGCAATGCCGGAGCCCTCGGCATGCAGGGCCAGCAGGCGCACCCGTGCCCGCGGGTGCTCGTAGTCAGCCGTGAGGAAGGGCCGCCCGGTGTGGCGGGGGCGCGGGACGATCGTCAGCCCATGGAGGTTGCGGACCCGGTAGTAGCGCCGGACCATGACCTCCAGGATCGCCTCGCGCAGGGTGGGCTGGGCATCGCCGAAGCGCTGGGAGAGGAGGCCGTGCAGGGGCAGCGGGCACTCCACGAGGGAGTGGACCCTGTCGGCGCCATTACCGGTATTGGGGGCCGCCAGCGCTTCCAGGTCCGCCTCCGCTCCGGCCAGGGTGTGCTCGCGGGCGGCGAGAAGGATGGAGCGGTCGAAGAGGCGGTAGCGCACCTCGCGGGCGAGGTCATGCACGGAGGGCTCCCGCCCCTGGGTCTCTTCGATCAGGCGGTCGAGAAGGTCGCGCAGCGCTTCATTCCAATCGCTCCCCTCCGGAGACCTCTTCTCCAGCAGCCTCTCCAGGAGCGCCAGCACGGGCGGAGCGTGCTGGGCGAGCCGCCGGTGCGCGATGGCAACGCGGAAGAGGCTCTCCTCCAGCTCGGGAGAGCGGTCGAGGCTCTCGACCCCATAGTGGGCGAGAGCCCGCCGGAGACGGTCGAGGAAGACAGCGGGCAGCCCCTGCCCCCGGATGTCCAGGTTGCGCAGGTAGGTGAACAGGTACTCCTCGGTGCTGAGCCGTATGCCCTCGCCCGTGCCCTCGGGCCGGCGCCGGAACAGCGCGCCGAGATCGACGTAGGCGCGGAGGATGTCCTCCTCCAGATGCCCGGCATCGCTGCCGGCGCCCCCGGCGAGCGCCGCCGCCTGCTGGGCGGCACGGGGATCGACGTCGTAGCCGAGCATCAGGCGGCGGACCTCGACCAGCTCGTCCACCCCTTCCCCTTCCTCTTCAATACCGCCCCGCTCCGTCCGTTCCGTCCGTCCTGGCCGTCCGGCCGGGGCCTCGAAGCGGACCCTCTCACCGGCCACGGGCTTCGCCCTGCGCTCGCCGAAGGACGGCGGGTCGAGCACGAGCAGGGGAGCGCCGGCCCTGACCTGGGAGTTTTTCCGGACGAGGATCTTGCGCACGCGGCCCGAAGCGGGGGCGGATACGCCGGTCTCCATCTTCATCGATTCGAGGACGACCAGAGGATCGCCGGCCTGGACCTCCTGGCCCTCCTGGACGAGGACCGACACCACCACGGCCGGGGAAGGGGAGCGGACGACGCTCCCCTCGTCGCCCGAGACCCGGTGAGGCACGCCGTCCACTTCCACCAGGAAGTCGCCCCCCTGGGGGACCACGGACAGGTGCCAGCCCCGCCCGTCGCGGGAGATCCGCCGGCCGGCCCGGCCGGGCGGATCCGCCTGGATCTCCAGAAAACGGTCCTCCACGTCGATCCGATAGAAGCCGGGCTCCAGGCGGGAGACCCGGAAGGCATAGCCCTGGCCGCGATACCAGAGCTCGACGGAGGCGCCGATGTCCGCCGGGACCTCGGGGCGGCCCCGTGCCGCCGAGTCGTAGAAGCGCCGGCGGGCGGCGTCGGCTTCCCGCTCATACACCGCGATGGCTGCGCCCAGAAGAGCGGCCTCGGACCCGCGCTGCGGGAGATGGCGGCCGCGGGCGATCAGGTCGTCGAGCCAGGCCGCGGTGCCGCTCCCGCGGTCGATCTCGGACTGGTCGAGCAGCTCGGCGAGGAAAGCCTTGTCCGTGCCGCCGCCGCGGACCACGGCCACGGTCCGGGTCAGGCCCTGCTGAAGCCGGAGCAGCGCTTCGGTCCGGTTGCGGGCGGAGGCGGTGAGGCGGACGATTTCAGGTCCGTCCGCGCCCGCCGTGTCGCCTTCCTCCAGGCAGGGATCGGCCCGCAGGCCCGCCCCGGCCGGAAGGCGCAGGATCTCCACGACCCCGGGGCTCGGCTGGAAATCATCCTCCGGGTCGCGGGCGGAGAGGACGACCTGGAGAGCGTGCCCACGGGGCTCGGGGAGGCCGGCCTCCAGCGTTCCGCCCCGGCCGAGCCGGGTCTGCCAGGCCGGGAGGTCCACGCCGGTGAGGGCTTCGAGCACCGCGTGCTCGCGAGGCAGGCCGGGGACGGTCTCCAGGAGCCGCATCTCGCTGTTTGCCGGGTCCGCGTGGAACGCCACGGTGACGGCGCCAGCCTCGCCGCGGGCTCGGGCGAGCTCGGCTCCCGAGGCGAGAACCGCCCGCACCAGCTCTTCCGACAGCCCCGGGGGAGGGGATTGGGCCAGGACGCACCGGCCCTGGTGCCTCAGGGTGACGTCCAGCACCCCGGCAGCCCAGACGTTCCCCCGAAGATCGACAAGGACGGGAACTTCGAGCCGGCGCGGTGCCGGTAGATCTTTCCGGCGCAGAGGGGTCTCCATTTTGGAGAGAGTACTCCTCTTCCAGCGCCTCTTCAGCGCCGGCCGAATGGCATCATCCCTGCATCAGCCCTGAAACGACCCTGAGCTGTAACGGGCGAGAGGAGGGTGTGGTGGCAACACTTCATACCGACGAATACGATGCGATGGTGGAGCGTCTTCGCCAGGCCCGCGAAGAGGCAGGCATGACGCAGGAAGAGGTCGCCGGCGTGTTTCATCGTCCGCAGTCGTTCGTGTCGAAGATCGAGGCGGGGGAGCGTCGGATCGACCCGATCGAGCTCTGCCATCTGGCCGATCTCTATGAAAAGCCGGTCGCGTGGTTCCTGCCGGAAGACTGCAACAGCTGACCGGGACCGACCGGAGGGCGCGGGTCAGCGGGGTTAGCGGGCCTTCCCCAGGGTGAGGGTGACGGTCTTCGAGACCGGCAGCCCCTCGACCGGACCCACCGGGGTCCAG
>JANOCF010000239.1:0-2970 GCA_031412055.1 Holophagales bacterium
CGCGGCGCCCCAGCCCCAGGTGGGTCACCTGGCCCGTCGCCTCGCGGAACTGGTAGGCAGCGCCGGAGCGCACCTCCAGGACGGAGCCCAGCCCCTCGATGTTGTTCTTGCTGTTGCCCTGGACGATCCCGCGCAGCCGCACCGTCAGCCAGTGATTGCGGTTGCCGCCGTCGTTGTCCAGACGGTGGAGGCCGGCCGGACCGGCGGTCACCAGCTCCAGGTCGCCGTCACCGTCCAGATCGGCGGTGGCCAAGACTGAGGCCGAGGCCGGCGCTCCCTCGACAGGCAGCGGCTCGAAGCCCGCGCCGCGCCGCCCCAGGACCAGCACTCCGCCCGGACCGGCCGTAGCGAGGTCGAGCCGGCCGTCGTTGTCCGCATCGAAAGCCAGCACGTCGGAGAGTTGGCGGTCGCCGCCCAGGCCGGGAAGGGTCCAGGGCTCGAACCTGCCACCCCGGTTGTGCCAGGCCGCCAACCCTCCGGGACCGGCGGCGATCAAGTCGGGGAGACCGTCGTTGTCCAGGTCCGCGCTCACCACAGCCGTAGCGGGAGCGCTCTTCGCGAGACCGGCGGCGGCCGTGCGGTCTCCGAACCGTCCCTGGCGCAGGTTGTCGAGCCAGGCGATGCCCTTGGCGTGAGCCAGGACGAGGTCGAGGTCGCCATCCCGGTCCAGGTCGCTGACGGCGAGCCCCCTCGGCTCCCCCGGGCTCTGGCGCGGCAGGGTCTGCTCGCCGATGGCTTCCAGCGGTCCCGAGAGGGCGTTGCGGAAGAGCTCGCCCGCCCCGGCCTTGCCTCCGGCCAGGACGAGGTCGAGGTCCCCCTCGATGTCGAAGTCGAAGACCGCGGCGGCCTCTCCTCCGGCGGTTCCCCCAGCAGGCGTGAGCCCGGCGGCGGGAGTGGCGTCCTCGAAGTTGCCGTCCCCCTTGCCGCGCCACCAGATCACCCGCTGAGGGCCATGGCCGATCAGGTCGATCTTGCCGTCGTTGTCCAGGTCGGCGGCCAGCAGGCCGGTAAGGCCCGTGGCCGAGGAGCCGGTGAGAAGCTCGTCCGAGCCCCCCCGGCGCACCTCCAGCTTCGGCTCGTCTCCGGTCATGAGACGGGCGATATCCATCTTGCCGTCGCCGTCGAAGTCGCCCACGGTCAAGGTCCGGCCGGCGCTCGGCCCCTTGGCGAGAGGGATGGCGCGGAAGCGCACCGGCAGGGGATCGCCGAAGTCGGCGGCGGGCAGCTCTCCGGCGAAGCCCTCCACGGGAAAACCCTGGATGCCCAGGGACATCTCCCGCAGGCTCTGCTGGTAGAGGGGGGTCACCTTGAGGACGTTCTCCAGCCGCACGGCCGGGATGCGCGCCGCCGGGAGATCGTTGGCCTCCAGCGCCTTGAAGAGCTGGTCGAGGCTGGCCACGGCCGGAGGCGGCGCCTGCCAGAGAATTTCGCGGACGCGCAAGGCGGCCTTGGTGGCGGCGGCGCGGTCGCCGGCCCGGATCGCCCGCTGGCCCTCCTTGAGGAGGACGACCAGGTTCTCGGGCCGGAGGCGGGAGAGCGCGGCCAGGGCCTCGGCGATGGCGGTTTGCGCGGCCTCACTCTCTCCGAGCGCGGAGGCCTGCTGATAGAGGGAGAACTGAACATCGACGCGGTTGGGATCGGCGGCCACGGCCTGGCGGTAGGCGGCGAGTGCCTCCTCGGAGCGCCCGGACCACTGGAGGACGTCGGCCCGGAGAGCCAGGAGATCCCCCCGTGCCGGCGACTTCGCGAGGGCCTGCTCGATCCATTTCAGTGCCTCGTCGTTCTTCTGCTGCCGGAGCGTGGAGATCGCCAGGTTGGCGTAGGGCAGCGGGTCCCCGGGCGCGACCTTCAACAGCTCGCGGAAGGTCGCCTCGGCCTGCTGCGGCAGCTCGTTTTCAAGCTGGGCGAGACCGAGGTTGCGCAGCTCGGCGGCCCGCTCTGGAAGCGGGGCGGCGGCGGCGAGGAGAAGGATGGAGAGGAGGGCTCCGAGGACCATGCGGAGCGTCCTCGGACGCCGAAGTTCCCTCATCACCCTCCCAGGCTCTGCAGGTTGGCCTTGGCGACCGGGTCGTCCGGCCGCAGGGCGAGAACCTTCCGCAGCAGCCCCCGCGCCTGGTCCTTTCGGCCCTGCGCGATCAGTTGCGCCGCTAGATCGTTCAGGGTTGCCCGGAGCTCGGGCTGGAGGCTCGCAGGGGATAGCGCGAGGGCCGCTTCCGCAGCCCGCAGGGCGTCGTCGAACCGCTTCTGGTCAAGCAGGATGCGGACCTCCATCATCCGCGTGCGGAGGTCGTTCGGGGCGAGCTCCTGCTCCTGCCGGAGGAGCGCAAGGGCCTGGTCGGCCTGGCCCGCCGAGACGAGGCGCGCGGCCTCCGCTACCGCCCGGCTGGCGGGGTCGTCCGTAGGCGGCGTCGCCTCATCGCGCTGCGAAGACGCCTGCGACAGCTCCTGGAACTTCGCGAGGGCCTGCCGTGCCTCGTCGCGGCGGCCGGCGCCCGCCAGCGCCTGCCCGAGCACCTGCCAGGCCGGGGTGTTCGACGCATCGAGGGCGGTCGCGGTCTCCAGGACGGCGGCGGCCTCCGCCCAGTGCGCGCCGGACACCAGGGCCCGGCCGTACTCCAGGGCCATGGCGGCGCTGATGGACCTCCGGGCGGGCTCTATCTGGGCGAGCTGGGCGAGCCGGGCGGGATTGGGAAGCTGGTCCACGAAAGGCTTCAAGGTGGTCAGCACCTTCTCGGGGCTCCCCGTCTGCTGGTGAGCCTGGGCCAGGAGCAGCGCCAGAGCCGGATCGTTGCCCGTGTGGCCTTCGAGGAGGGTGACGGCCGCGGAGGCCTCCCCGATCCGCATGCGGGACTCGCCGAGAACCCAGCGCAGGTCGCGGTCAATCTCCTTGGGTGGGCTCGCCTCCAGGGGCGCCAGGGCCAAAATGGCTCCCCGCGGATCTCCCCGCGCCAGTAGAATCCGGGCGCGCAG
>JANOCF010000240.1:0-5060 GCA_031412055.1 Holophagales bacterium
AGGTCCCGGAGGGGCCGAGGGGTGGCTCGGATGCATGAACGCGAGGTTCGCCGTGGCACCGCTCCCGCCGCTCAGCAGCACAAACCAGGTCGACTCGAAGACAACCTCCATCGCGAACCACCGTCGATAGAAATCCCGGCAGGCGAAGAGGTTCTCGGTGACGATGATGGGATAGAAGCTCTCAAGTCGCATCACACCGGCTCCTTAGCAGAACATTCCTGAGCCCCCGGAGGGGGCGACAGGAGAGATAGCGCAGGTTTCCCGTGCGCTCATCCAATCAGGTCAGACATGCACTTGCTGGGAGTGCGCCCGGCTTGCCGCTGGCGCTGAAGCTCCCGAATTGCGGTCTCGCGATCCACACCGTGCTCTTTCTGGAAGGCCTCCAGCTTGAGCTCCCCAAGTTGGAATACGCGCTCTAAACGCTCTTGGAAGGAGAGGTGGGATAAGTCCTCATAGAGTTCATCTCTCGGATCGAAGGCAATGGGTTGTCGCATATTGCGAGGCCTCGGCTCTGGTTAGGTGGTCTCCAACTCGCGCTTCACCCGAGCCAGTTCCTCCTCCAGCGCCCGTCGAGCAACCCTCTCGCTTTCCAGCTCCGCCTCGGTCCGGCGAAACCCGTTCCGGGCCTCCTTGTCCGTCATGAGAGGCTCGCCCGTCTCAAGATCGAGAAGCCGAAGGTGCTCCCCCTCCCGGCATAACCGCAGGCCCGTGGTCCGGCTGACGAGAGTCCCGTCCGGATCGAGATCGATCTTCTGGTAGCGACCGCCAACCAGACGATACCCCTGGAGCGGCGGCCTCAGGTACTCCCCGAACGGATCGTGAAGGATGTACTCCTCGACACCCAGCCTCTCGTAGAGAACCCGCTTGCGCTCCAGGTCCTCGTTGCGGGTGCTCTTGGACGTGACCTCGATGATGAAGCAGGGGACCTCTCCCTCTTCCCAGAGCTTGTAGATCTCCCGGACCCGCTTGGGAATCCCCTTCACTACGAACACGTCGGGCGAGACCACCGACCTGGAGTCTCCCTGAACGTAGTAGAGGAGCATGTTGCCCACCACGTAGACGTCCGGATCGTCCCGGTAACGGTCCTCCAGGGCCGTAATCAGGTTCATCATCTCCCAGAGATGGGTCTGCGTCTCCGCCATCGGCTCGCCGTCGGACGTGGGATAGAAGTCGTCTTCGTGCTGGAGTGGGATGGCGGTGTTCGCCGACATACGGACCGTCCTTTTCTCCAAACGATGCCGGATTTCATCATAACGGCATGCCCGGGCGCAACCAGTCGCCTTCGATGATAGCACCCCCGCCCATCCTCTAAGATGCCACCGTGAGCGAGCCCTCCCCCACTATCCTAGTCGTCATGGGCGTGGCCGCCTCCGGCAAGACCACCGTCGGAAGCCTGCTCGCCGAACGGCTGGGCTGGCCTTTCTTCGACGCCGACGACTTTCATCCGGAAGCGAACCTCGCAAAGATGCACGGGGGCATGGCGCTCTCCGACGCCGACCGCCTTCCCTGGCTGAAACGGCTGCGCGAGCTGATCGTGGACTGCCTCAGCCGGGACCAGAGCGCGGTCCTGGCCTGCTCGGCGCTCAAGGAGAGCTATCGTCAGACCCTCGCCGGAGACGATCCGCAGGTGCGCTTCGTCTTTCTTCAAGCCGAGCCGGAGCTGCTCGCCCGACGGCTGGAGCAGCGGACCGGCCACTTCTTCGCCCGCCCACTCCTGGACAGCCAGCTCTCCGCCCTGGAGGCGCCCGCGGACGCACTCACCGTGGACGCCTCCAGGGCGCCCGAAGAGATCGTCCGGGAGGTGCGGGAGCGCCTGCTCTGACCGGGCTCAGTCCTCCTCGGCTGCCACCGGGTCGAGAGCCTCAAGAAGGAACTCGAGCTCCACGGGCTCGAAGCGCTCCAGGTCCACGCGTCGACCTTCCAGAAGCTCCTTTGTAGCGGGCGAAAGGTCCACGGTCTCCGCCGCCTGCTTCTCGAAGCTGGCGAGCTTCTGACGCTCCCGGTTCAAGCGCGCGCGGCCCACCGTCTCTTCTTCCTCCTTGACGAACGCCTGGGCCGTCATCAGGTCGGCGCGGTGGAACTCGGGGAGGCCCAGAGCCATCGCCTCTTCCCGGCGCAGGAAGCGCCACTCCACCAGGGCGAGCAGATTTGAAAGCTCCCCGGGCCCCATGCGCTCACGCTCCAGAGTCTCGCGGACAGACTGCCGGAGCTCCGCCTCGGAAGCGAGCAGATCTTGATAAGGGAACTTTCCGTGCGCCACGTTGACCATCATCCGGGTCGAGACTCCCTCTTCAATGCTGCGGAAGAGGTCGCGCCGCTTTTGCATCATCCGCCCGACCGCCGGCTCCAGCCCGCGACGGACGCGCAGGTAGCGCTCCAGGTCGGCAGGGGTGAGGTCGACCCGGGCCAGATCTTCGCCGCGGGTCCAGGGGTGACGCTGATCGAGACTCCCGATCTCACCAGCCAGCGTCCTGATCCTCTCCTGGATCGCCTCGGTCTCTCCCTCCGTCGATGTCAACTTGGCTTCCATCGCTGCATAGCCCACGCCCAGGAGGATCACGACCGCTGCCGCGGCCGCGGCGAGGCCCATGCGCAGACGGTTCCCAGGACGCACGCCACCTTCCACATAGGGCTTGGGCAGGCGCGCGCTGCCCGACCGGAGTGTGCGGGCGGCCCAGATCCACGCCCGGTGCTCGCGGCGGAGGTAGCGCGGCAGCACCGCGGCGTCGTTCTTCACTTCGAGGAGGAGCCGATCCGCCTCTTCCTTCTCCCCCCTGGCCAGCAGGATCCGGGCGAGGCGCACCTGGGCTTCGATGATGGTGCGGCGCTGCAGGACCTCGCGGAGCACTGTCTCGGCCCGGTCCTTCTGACCGCTCTCGTCCAGGGTGCGGCCGAGTTGCAGCAGGGGGCGACCCATGTTGGTGTCGGACTTGGTCTTCACCAACTCGTCGAGGAGGGGCACGGCCTCGGCGTAGCGGCCCTGCATCTGGAGCGACTGGGCGAGGCCGAAGTTGACGTCCTCGGCGGCAGCGCCGTTCTCCCGGGCTTCCCGGAAGTGCCTCTCGGCCTCCTTGTGCTTGCCGAGGACGAGCAGCTCCTCTCCGGCCTCGGTGAGGACGCCCGGTCCGCGCCAGTGGCCGAGCTGGATCTGGAGCTCGCGCAGCCGTCGCCGGGCCTGGATCCGCCGGGCCGTGGCCGGCGAGACCGCGGCGCTTCGCCCGCCGCTCGCCCAGCCGCTCCGGACCACGACGAAATAGGCCGCGGCGCCGATCACGGGGAACGCGAGGATGATCCAGATCCAGAACCAGCTCGCACCGACACGGACCACGTCGACGATCGCCACAAGCGCGATGACCATCGGCACGACGCTGAAGATGCCAAGGCTAAGGAAGCCGAACAGGAGATCACCCATTCCAGACCTCTCGAAAGGACTGCTGTATGTTGAACGACCGAGACATCGTAGCACCCAACCCCAGTGCACTCCGAGGCCAATCCGTTTCCCGCGCCAGGCGCGTTGACGCTCGGCGGACCGCGTGGGATGATTTGCCGTCCATCCGATATCCAGAAAGGGGAGAAGGCATGCCTCGGGAATCCTTCGCGGTCACCGTGGACTCATGGAAGCGTCTCATCGATTCGGTCGGAGGAAACGCGGCCGATCTCCAGGGCTTTGAACAGCAACGGGCGCATCTCGAAGCGCTGCTCGATCGAGCCCGGCAGCTCACTGCCGAACGAGACGCCCATGATGCTGCCAAGCAGGTTGCCACCCGGGAGCTTCAGGGGATCCTGGAGGAAGGGAGGATGCTTGCCACCTTCCTGCGTCAGACTACAAAGCAGCGCTACGGTCATCACAGCGAGAAGCTGGTCGAGTTCGGCATCCAGCCTCGCCGCCGCCGCCCCCGCCGCTCCAAATCCAAGGACTGACCGAGCCTCTCCGGAAAGCGGGAGAGCCTCCGTCCCGACTTCCGGAGCCTCCCGTCAAACCGGGAAAGCCTCCATCCCGGATTCCCGCGCCTCTCCCGAATCCGGGAAAGCCTCCTTCCCAACTTTCCGAGTCACGCCGGAAAGAGGGAAAGCCTCCTTCCCGCTTCAAGGAGAGTCTCCGGAACCCGGGAGAGCCTCTCTCCCTACTTTCCGAGTCACGCCGGAAACCGGGAAAGCCATCTTCCCGGAATCAGGAGCCACTCCGGAAATCGGGAAAGCCTCTTTCCCAACTCAAGGAGCCGCGCCGGAAACCGGGAAGGCGCCTTTCCCAACTTCAGGCGTGGCCCGGGAAACCGGGAAAGCCTCCTTCCCAACTTCAGGAGAGACGCGGGAAAGAGGGAAAGCCTCTTTCCCGGATTCAAAGCCGGCGCCGAAGGATTCGTCCGAGGGAGCGGCGGTCCACCCGGAGCTTGGCGACGGGCACGCCGTCTCTCAGAAGGACCGGGACGGCATCCGTGAAGCGTTGGCGAAGCTCCGGCTCGGAGTCGACGTCGCGCAGAGTGTAGGAAAGACCGTGGGGAGGCAGGACTTCGTCGAGCAGGAGCGCCATCTCATCGCAGAGATGGCAGCCGTCGCGGGTCACCATCTCGTAGCAAGCCTGGGGTGTGGAGCGGCGGAAGAGCACGGCCCAAAGCATAAAGGCCGGGCCCCGTTTCCGGAACCCGGCCTCGAAGGGTCGTTCGGAGCTACTGGTTAATAGCGGATGCCCGACCGCTCGTCCACGTTGTGGTGCTCCTGGAAGCGCTCGGAGCGGACGATGTCCATCACCACGTCGACGATCTTGCCGTCGTTCAGGCGGCGCAGGTCGGCGTCCCACTGGGCGGAGTCGATCTGGTTCGAGCTCATGCCGAGCAGGTGCTGGTAGAGCGAAGTCAGGCGCTGCTGGTTGTTCTGACCCTGCTCGTAGAGCCGGATCCGGCTCTCCTCGCTCTGGGCGATCTGCTGCGCCACGAACACCAGCTCGTTGTAGCCGCCGTTCGCGATGCTGTTGATGAACGTCTGGGCGCCCGCCTGGTCCATGTCCCGCATCAGGATGGCGCGGTAGAGGGTGTTGGTGAGCTGGCTCGCCCGCGAGTTGC
>JANOCF010000241.1:0-1653 GCA_031412055.1 Holophagales bacterium
CATGATGGTCATCCTCCTCCCCCGTCTCTGGCAGGCCCGCAAGCGCAAAGAAAAGTATCGCGCCGCTCTCGCCCGGCGCCACTCCCGGCGCGTCCGCTAAGCGAGGGCAGCCTCTGCCCTCGATCGGGCAGCCGTTCCCCCGGCCTGGGCAGCCGTCGCCCTCGCCTGGGCAGCCGTTCCCCCGGTGACGGGAGCCGTTGCCCCGATGAGGGCAGCCATCCCCCTGGCCGGGGCAGCGGTTGCCCCCCTGAGGGGAGCGGTCGCCCAGGCGGGGGCAGCGCTCTCCCCGGCGAGGGCAGCGGCTGCCCTCGCCGGGGGGACCGTCGCCCAGGCCGGGGGAACGGCTGCCCGAGCGAGGGCGAAGGCTGCCCCCACTGGGGCAACGGCAGCCCTCCGCTCAGTCTGCCTACCCCAGGGCGGATTCGACTTCGGGGAGATCGATGAGCAGCGCGCCGTCCGTCACCGAGGACGAGGGATCGAACTCGTAATCGCGGATGACCCGGCGGAAGACCTCGCGCAGGGCGCGGGCGCCGAGGCGCGGCTGGCGGGCGGCCTCGACCGCGATCCGGCGGACCGCGGCGGGCGACAGCGCGAGGTGGACGCCGCGCTGCTCGAAGTAGGCGCGCGACTGGTGGTACGAGGAGTCGGGGGTTTCCAGGAAGATGTGCAGCAGCTCGTCCGCGCCGAGATCGTTGAGCAGCACCACGGCGTCGAAGCGGGAGATGAACTGCGGGCTCATGCCGTACTCGAAGAGGTCGTCGTTGCGCAGCCAGTCGCGCAGGTGGAAGACCAGCGCCTCCCGCACCTTGCCGCCCTCGACCACGGTCATCGGCTGGAGCGCGCCGCGGTCCTTGCCGATCGTCACCCGGTCGAAGACCGCGTCGTAGAGCCCCTCGAAGGCGCCGGCGCAGACGAAGAGGAGACCGCTCGAGTCCACCGTGACCGTGCCGCCGCCCGCCCAGTCCGGCAGGTCGAAGGTCACGGCCTCGTTTTCGATCAGGGTGAGCAGCGCCTCCTGCGAACGGATGCCCGCCACGTTGGTCAGGCCGCCCACGCGCGAGCGGATCTTGTCCACCTCGTCCACGAACACCAGGCCCGAAGAGGCCCGGCGGATCATCTCGTCGAGCGAAGCGTGAGGTCCGAGCTGCTCCCGCGACCGTTGCAGGAGACGGCCGAGGACCGCCTCGCCGGGCCGTCCGCGCTCCGCCTCCTCCCCCAGCACGTTGGCGTGGATGCGCACCACCGACGAGCGCGAGGCCAGGGCCGGCGAGGAGGCCAGGTAGCCCTCGACCCCGCGCATCAGCGTGGTCTTGCCCGTGCCGGAGGAGCCGATCATCAGGATGTTGCCGGTCCGCAGCCCGGCCAGGTGCTTGGACAGGGCGACCGACATCTCGCGGATCGCGCTCTCCTGGCCGAGGATGCGGCTCGACAGCGCCGCCGCGATCTCGGCCGGGTTGGGAACCCCGCTTTCGGGCGTCATACCCGCATGAGCACCGCGCCCCAGTGCAGGCCGGCGCCCAGGGCCACGAAGGCGACCAGCGAGCCCTCGGGCGCCATGCCCGCCTGCCGCGCCTCGTGGAAGGCCAGCGGCAGGGTGGCGGAGGTGGTGTTGCCGTACTTCTGGATGTTGTTGTAGACCTTGTTGTCCGGCAG
>JANOCF010000242.1:0-2996 GCA_031412055.1 Holophagales bacterium
AGCCCGAGGTGCGGCGCGAGCAGCTCGGCGCAGCGGTCGATCTCCTGCCGGAACACCGGCTCGTCCCGATAGAGCCCCCGGGCCATGCCGGGATACTGGTCGCCGACCCCGGGCAGCAGGAAGGCCACGCTGCGGCGGCCCGCCGATGTTTCCCGGAGGGGAGCAGCGGTCCAGACCCGTTGCGGATCGCGCTCCCGCAGCGCGGCCACGGCCTCCTCGCGCGTCGCCGCCAGCACGGCGCGGCGGTGCGCGAAAGGCCGCCGGCCCACCCGCAGGGTATAGGCGGCGTCCGCCAGGTCCAGGTCCGGGACGGCCTCCAGGCGGTCCGCGAGAGCGTCCGTCATCCGCTCCAGGGCCGCGGGCGTGCGCGCCGCGAGCAGCAGCACCTGCCAGGGCCGCGACGGACCCGGCGGCGCGGCGGGAGGCGCCTCTTCGAGCACCGCGTGCACGTTGGTGCCGCCGATGCCGAACGAGCTCACCCCGGCGCGGCGTGGCGTGGCGCCGCGCTCCCAGGGCGCCAGCTCGGTCTGGACGTGGAACCCGGCGGCCGCGAGATCGATCTGCGGGTTCGGCCGCGAGAAGCCGAGGCTCGGCGGCAGGACGCCATGCCGGAGCGCCAGCACCGTCTTGATCAGGCCGGCGACGCCGGCAGCCGCGTTGAGGTGGCCCAGGTTGCTCTTCACCGAGCCGAGCGCGCAGGAGCCCTGCCGCGCCGCGCCGCGCCCGAAGGCCTGCGCCAGCGCCTGGATCTCGATGGGATCGCCCAGCGGCGTGCCCGTGCCGTGCGTCTCGATATAGGAGATCGTGGACGGGTCGGCCCCCGAGGCCGCCAGGGCCGCGGCGATCGCCCCGGCCTGGCCGGAGACGCTCGGCGCCGTGTAGCCCGCCTTGGCGGAGCCGTCGTTGTTGAACGCCGAGCCGAGGAGGACGGCGTGGATGGTGTCGCCGTGCGCCAGCGCGTCTTCGAGCCGTTTGAGCACGACGATGCCGGCGCCGCTCGCGGGTACCGTGCCGCGCGCCTGGGCATCGAAGGCGCGGCAGCAGCCGTCCGGCGAGAGGATGCCGCCCTCCTGGTAGAGATAGCCGGCGCGCTGCGGCAGCGAGATGGAGATGCCCCCCGCCAGCGCCATGTCGCAGGCGCCGAGGAGGAGGTTCTGGCAGGCCATGTGGACCGCCACCAGCGAGGTGGAGCACGCGGTCTGGACCGCGACGGCGGGCCCTTTGAGGTTCAGCTTGTAGGAGACGCGGGTGGGCAGGAAGTCCTTGTCGTTGCCGCTCAGCAGCGCGATCTGGCCCGCGGTGTCAAGGTCGAGGACGTCGAGGCTGCCGAGGAGCCGCGGCAGGTAGGTGTTGAACCCGAGACCGGCGAACACGCCCACCGGGCCCGGCACGCGCAGCGAGTCGTAGCCGGCGTCCTCCAGCGCCTCCCAGGCGCATTCGAGGAACAGGCGCTGCTGGGGATCGATCAGCTCGGCCTCGCGCGGGCTGTAGCCAAAGAAGCCGGCGTCGAACAGCTCCACCCCGTCGAGCACCCCGGCGGCCGGCACGTAGCGCGGATCGCGCCGCAGCTCGGGCGGAACGCCCGCGGCGGCGAGCTCCTCGTCGCCGAAGCGCGAGATCGAGGAGATGCCGGCGCACAGGTTGGTCCACAGCGCCTCGACGCCCGGCGCTCCGGGGAAGCGGCCGGCGAGGCCCACGATGGCGATGGGGCCGGCACCGCCCGCTCGCCGTGCCGCAGCCACGGAGGCCATGGCGGGCTCTGCCGCCGCCAGGCCGATCTCCAGGTGGCGCGCGAGGGTGCGGACGGTACTGTGGGTCAGGAGCTCCAGCGGGCTGACCTCCCGTCCCAGCCGGTCGCGCAGCCGCGCCTGGACCCGGGGGAGGAGCAGCGAATGCCCGCCCAGGTCGAAGAAGTTGTCGTCGCTGCCGACGCGCGGCACGCTCAGGACCTCGCACCAGATCGCGGCCACCGTCGTCTCCATCCCCTCGGGTTGGACCTCGGCGGGCGACGGGGGGGGGACGGCCGGCGCCGGCAGGGCCTTCCGGTCCACCTTGCCGTTGAGGGTGAGAGGCAGCGCCGGAAGCGGGACGAAGAAGGACGGGACCATGTACTCCGGCAGCCGCCCTCGCAGGTGCTCGCGCAGCCTCGCCGCTGTGGGCTCGGCGCCGGCCACGTGGGCCACGTAGGCCACCAGGGCCTTGCTCCCGGCGACCTCGCGCACCAGCACCGCCACCTCCCGGATCCCGGGATGCGCGAGAAGAGCCGCCTCGATCTCCCCGGGCTCGATCCGGAAACCGCGCAGCTTGACCTGGTGGTCGATCCGGCCCAGATGCTCCAGCTCCCCGGAAGGGAGCCAGCGGGCCAGGTCGCCGGTCCGGTAGAGGCGGCTCCCGGAGACCTCTGCAAACGAGTCCGGAATGAACCTCTCCGCCGTCAGGTCCGGACGGCCGAGGTAGCCCCGGGCCGCGCCGGCCCCGGCCAGGAACAGCTCGCCGGGCACGCCGCCGGGCACCGGCTGGAGGTGCCGGTCCAGCACGTAGGCTCGGGTTCCGGGAAGGGGGCGGCCGATGCTCTCCCGCGCGGCGCCCCGCTCGACCCGGGTCCAGGTCGAGTAGGTGTCGTCCTCCGTCGGGCCGTAGAGGTTGAAGACCTGCTCGACCTGCGCATGGTGGTAGATGCGCTCCACCAGTTGCGGCGCCAGCGCCTCGCCGGCCAGGTTCACGATGCGCAGCCCGGGGCTACCTCGGCCGTCCGGACCTGACGGCGGAGAGGTTCATTCCGGATCCGTTTGCAGAGGTCTCCGGGAGCCGCCTCTACCGGACCGGCGACCTGGCCCGCTGGCTCCCCTCCGGGGAGTTGGAGCACCTGGGCCGGATCGACCACCAGGTCAAACTGCGCGGTTTCCGGATCGAGCCAGGGGAGATCGAAGCGGCCCTCCTTACCCATCCCGGGGTCCGGGAGGCGACAGTGCTGGTACGCGAGGTCGCCGGGAGCA
>JANOCF010000243.1:0-7751 GCA_031412055.1 Holophagales bacterium
CCTCCGCCATCACCTATGGTGAGCCGGACGGCGGCGATCATCCAAACGTGGGGGCCATTATCCGGGAGAACTCCGATGGAACCAGGGAGATCTGGTGCTCGGGGACGCTGATCTCTCCCACCGTGTTCCTGACGGCGGCGCACTGCCTCGACGACGTAGAGATCAATGACTGGACGCCGTACGTCACGTTCGACCAGGAGTGGACCGCCCAGTCGCAGCTGTACCAGGGCACGTATTATCTCCATCCGGACTACAACCGGGCCAGCAGCGATCCCAATGATGTGGCGGTCATCGTCTTTGCGAGCGCGATCCGCGGCATCACGCCCGCGGCGCTTCCTTCCGCAGGGATGCTCGACAACCTGTCGCTGAAAAGACAGAAGTTCACGGCTGTAGGCTACGGCGTGCACGAGGGCGGCGGACCGCACGGGTTCCCGCAGTCGAACGATCGCTGGCGGGCCGTGTCCGAGTTCAGATCTTTCACAAAAGCGTGGCTTCGCCTGTCGCAGAATCCCGCCACCGGCGACGGCGGGACCTGCTACGGCGACTCGGGCGGGCCGAACTTCCTCGGCTCCGGAGCGAACGAGACGTCCATCATCGCGGCGATCTCGGTGACGGGCGACCGCTTCTGCAAGTCGCTCAACCAGACGTACCGGCTCGATACCGAGTCGGCCCGGTCCTTCCTCGGCCAGTTCGTCATCCTTCCCTGAAGCCTGAAGCACTTGCGGGGCGCCTCACAGCCGAGGCGCCCCGGTCTTTCTTCTCCCCGGGCGAGAAGCTCGTGGAGATCGGCAAGTTCACCAACCTATGGAAGAAGGACAAGGACGGGCGGAAGATGTCGCGCGTGCTGAGCTACGACCACAAGCTGACCCCGTGATGGGCCTCATCACACCTGCTCATCGACCTGCTCGAAGACCTCGATCGCGTGGAGAAACTCCCGCTCGTCCTGGGCAGACCAGCGTCCAATAAGATGATCCAGTGAGCTTCCGATGACCGGCCCCTTTTCGTCCCGGGGGCCGCCTTCTGCCTCCTGTACCAGATTCGGCAGGCTGTTCTGGATTTCGTCGATTGAGTACCTCTTGACCATACGCTACGCGCTCACCCGCGACACCTTCACCAGCGGGCCGTCCATGACGTCCGGGTCGCGCAGGTCCACGATTCCCTGCACGGCCCAGAGGTTGTCTCCCTGCGGGTCGAGAATGGTCTGCGCCACCTCCCAGACCCGCTCGTCGATCTCTCGGATGTGGGTGTACTGGTGGCGGCGGGCCTCTGCGGTGAAGACCAGCTGTCCATACTCCTCGTAGAAGGGTTTCATCGACTCGTCGAAGCGCTCCGGAGTCCACGGATCGTCCGGATCCTGCAACACCGCCGCGGAAGCGTCTTCCCACTCCTTCTCCGAAAGAGCTCGGACCACCAGGTGCAGCTCCGCACGCATCCGCGCCGCAAAGGCTTTCGGGTCGGCCAGGAGCTGCTTGAGCCATAGCGCCTCCGCCGCCTGGTGCCTCTGCAGACGCATCAGGCGCAGCTCCGGATGCAGCAGACTCTCCCATTCCTCCAGGAGACTCGTGTCCGTGTGGTGCAACAGCGCCCGGAAGTAGCCCAGCGCGTCCCAGACCTCCTCCGTCTTCGCGTATTCCGGCACCGTCTGGTCGAGCGTCTTGTAGAGCTGCGAGAGGTAGCGCAGCACCACGCCCTCGCTGCGCTGGAGGCTGTACCGCTTCACGTAGTCCGAAAACGACATGTACCCCTCGTACATCTCGCGCGCGATCGACTTCGGAGCGACATCGTGGCCGCCTACCCACGGATGCTCTCCACGGAAACGGTTGAAGGTGCCGTAGAGGAAATCCGACAGCGGCTTCGGATGGGTGATCTCGTCCAGCTTCTCCATCCGCTCTTCGTAGGGGATGCCGTCCGCCTTGAGCTGCGCGATAAGCTCCTGCTTCAGCTTGTCCACCTGCTTGCGCAGGATGACGTCAGGGTCCTCCAGGATCGCCTCGACCAGCGTCATCAGGTCCAGCGTGTAGGTCTCGGACTCCGGCTCGAGCTGTCCCACCGTCTCCACCAGGTAGAGCGACAGCGCCTGGTGCAGCGAGAAGTCCCACTGGAGGTCGTCCGCAACCACCGCCCACAGATAGTCGCTCTTCGAATCCCGCTTCATCCGGATGATGCCGGAGCGGTAGAGGGAACGGACCAGGACCGCCGCCTGCGCGAGGAGGCGCGCCTTCGAGCCTTCCTCTTCGTGGCTGCGGCGGATCATGTCGCGCAGGGAGTCGAAGTTCCTCAGGGTCGGGTCGTCCAGCTCGGCGTCGCGCTGGAGGAGGCTCAGGACCATGCCGTGCGATACCCGGAAGCGCGACTTCAGGGTCTCCGGCGGCCGGGTGATCAGCTTGTCGTAGGTCTCCTGGGTCCAGGTGACTTCCCCTTTGGCCGCGCTCTTGGCCGGACCCTTCTTCTTGCCCTCGCCCGCCTTGCGCTCGGCCTGCCGCTTGTCGATGATGTGCTCCGGCGCCTGCGCCACCACGCTGCCCTGCGTGTCGAACCCCTTGCGCCCGGCCCGGCCCGCGATCTGCTTGAAGTCGCGCACCGAGAGCAGCGACACCTTCCGGCCGTCGAACTTGGCCAGGCGGGTGAAGAGCACGGTGCGGATGGGGATGTTCACGCCCACGCCCAGGGTGTCGGTCCCCGCGATCACCCGCAGGAGACCCTGCTGCGCGAGCTGCTCGACCAGCAGCCGGTACTTGGGCAGCAGCCCGGCGTGATGGACGCCGATGCCGAACGAGAGGAAGCGCCGGAACTCCTTGCCGTACGGGGTGTCCAGGCGCACGCCGCCGATGGTGTCGCGGATCTTCTCCTTCACCTCCCGGCTGGAGATCTTCATGCTGGTCAGCGACTGCGCCAGCTCGGCGCACTCCCGCTGGGTGAAATTGACGATGTAGATGGGCGACTTGCCCGTCTCCAGCAGCACCTCGACCGTCTCGTGGAGAGGCGTCTCCCGGTATTCGAAGTCCAGGGGGACGGGCCGCTGCTCCGACGTGACCAGGGCGATGTCGACGTCCGTCCGCCGGCGGACGTGCTCGGCGATGCTGCTCACGTCGCCGAGGGTCGCGGACATCAGGAGGAAGCGCGTGCGCGGCAGCGTGATCAGCGGGATCTGCCAGGCCACGCCGCGCTCCGGGTCGGAGTAGTAGTGGAACTCGTCCATCACCACGTACGGCGCGTCGAGGCTGTCCCCCTGCCGCAGCGCCATGTTGGCCAGCACCTCGGCCGTGCAGCAGAGCACGCGGGCGCTCGCGTTGATGCTGGCGTCGCCGGTGAGCATGCCCACGTTCTCGGCGCCGAAGTTGTCGCAGAGGGAGAAGAACTTCTCCGACGCCAGCGCCTTGATCGGGCTGGTGTAGAACGACGTCCGCCCCTCGCACAGCGCCTTGAAGTGGAGGCCGAGCGCCACCAGCGACTTGCCCGAGCCGGTGGGCGTGTTCAGGATCACGTGCTTGCCGCCCATGATCTCCAGGAGCGCCTCTTCCTGGGCCGGGTAGAGCTCGAAGCCGGCTTCGGAAGCCCAGTCCACGAACAGGTCGAGGATCTCGTCCGGATCGGAGGTGGGACGGATGCGGGAGCCGAGAGACGGCCGGCCGGGACGATCGGGACGGTCGGGCTCAGGCAAGGACGGGGACAGGGCGGAAGGGACGGCGAGATCGGTCACGACGGCATTCTCGCATGGTCCGTGTTACCGTATGTTTCGGAGATCCTTCACCCTATGCAGTTGCAGCAGGACACGGTTCTGGCCCATTCGGAAGAGCGGCCGGCCTACAGCCGGGCGCTTCTGATCCCCGGTCCCATGGCCCCGATGTCTCATCTGGGGGTCACCCTGCTCCGCCACGCGGTAGGGACGGGCCTGCGCTACTCGCTCTATCACCTGGGGCTTCCCCTGCCGGACGCGCCGCCCGCCAAGACCATCCGGCTGCGGCTCTACCTCCACGGCAAGGATCTGCGGCCGCTGCTTTCGGACGCGCCCGGAGGGGAAGAGATCCTCGGCGCGCTGCTGGAGCCCGAAGGCGCGGCCAATCTGCCGGCCGTACCCCAGCGTCTGGGCTCGGCCATGGCGTTTCACCGGGCGCGGCTGTTTCGCTTCAACCCACCGCCGCGCCGTCCGTCCGGACTGCGGGGAGGACTGCGGGGAGACGAAGGCCCCGAGCAGCTCCATCAGCTCTTCCGCTCCACCTTGACGCGGCTTCTTCCCCGCGTCGGCGACGCCCTGCTCTCGGATGTGATCGCGGCCATCAACCGCCGGGCGGCGCGGGCCGCGGGCAAGGATGTGCCGCCCGTGCTCAGCCGGGCGGCGTGGAACCTGCGGTCGCAGGGCCGGGGCAATCTCAGGGGTAATCTCGGCCTCTTCGGCCAGCCCGACATCCTCGCCCCGTCCTGGGCGCAGGCGCCGGAGCTGGCCGAGTCGGCGCGAAAGGCCCTCGAAGCGCAGCCGATCCCGGTCCACGACCGCTACCGGGGCCGTTTCCGCGAGGCGTGGCGCGCCGCCCTGGACCGGCTCGCCCCGATCTACGGCGCGTTCGCCCGGCAAGCCGTCGACCGCGGTCTGATCGACTCGCCCGAGGATGCCTTCTTCCTCCCTCTGGACCTCGTGGGCGACCTCGCATCCCCGGAGAAACCCGCATGGCTGCAAGGCGCGGTGCGCAACAACCGGGTGGAGTACGACAGCCTTCGCCGGGCCGCCGAGCCGCTGGACCGGATGACCGACCGCCAGGAGATGGCCCCTACCGGAGAGTCGACGCCGGAATGGGACTGGACACCGCTCCTTCCCCTGCCCTGAGACGACTTCCCTGAAGGAGCCGACCGTGACCAGGAAACCGCTTTCAATCGTCACCCTGCTGCTGGCCCTGTTCGTCCTCCCGCTCGCCGCCCAGGTTCCTCCCGAAGCGAAGCCCGAAACGGAAGAGATCTTCGTGCTCGAGACCAGCCTGGGACCCATGGTCTTCCAGCTCTTCGAGAAGGACGCTCCGCGGACGGTCGAAAACTTCAGGAAGCTGGTCCGGGAGGGCTTCTACGACGGCAAGCCCTTCTACCGGGTGGTTCAGGGGCACGTGATCCAGACCGGGGACGGCGGCGAGAGCGGCCGTCCGACGGTGCCGGACGAGTTCAACGCCAACAAGCACGTGGCCGGAGCGCTGGGATTGGCCCACGGCCAGGAGCCGAACACCGGCAGCACCGAGATCTACGTCTGCCTGGCTCCCCGGCCACACCTGGACGGTCGCTTCACCGTCTTCGGGCAGGTGATCGAGGGCATGGACGTCCTGGAGAAGATCGGCGGCGTGCCGGTGAACGAGAAGTTCCTGGAGGGCGGCGTCGCCTTCCACGAGCCCAAGGAGCCCGTGCTCATCCGCAAGGCCCGGCTGGAGACCCGGAAAGCGGGTCAATCCCAGAGCGTGCCATAGGTCGGCACCTGGCTCCGGTCGGGCGGCGGATCGCAGACGAAGGTGTCGTCGCTGACCTGCTGGTAGCGGGTGAGTCCGGCCGAGCGGAGCATGGCATGGACGCACGGGGTGTTGGTGAACCACCAGTTGGACCAGTCGCCGTTCGCCAGCTTCTCCACGAAGAACGCCCTGGGGAAGTTGGGCTGGCGGAAGGTCTCGAGGTCGTTGATGTCGATGTCGCCGGGAACCTCCACGACCGGAACGTTCGGCTCGTCGCCGCGGATCACGGTCTGGAAGTAGAGCTTCTCCCGCACCAGGAGAGCGGCCCGGTCGAGAATGAAGAGCGGCGCCCGCAGGTGGTAGAACAGGCCGAGGAAGAGGACGTAGTCGAAGCTCTCCGTGTTGTTCCAGAGGAAGCTGTGGACATCGTCGTGGACCAGCTCGACCTCGACGCCCATCGTCCGGGTGACCAGCCGGGCCTGGTCCATATGCTTGAGCACCCGGTCCACCCCGACCACCCGGCTCGCTCCCCGCAGCTTCATCTGGACCGAGAAGAAGCCGGAGTTGCAGGAGAGGTCGAGCACGGTCTTGCCGGTCAGGTCGGCCGGAATGTGGGGAGCGATGATGTCCCACCGCCGCCGGGGGTAGTCGCCCATCGCCGGGTTCGTCCACACGCCCGGAGCGAGCTCCAGGTTGTGGTACCAGGTGCTGAGCTCGTCGATCCTCCTCCTCAGCTCGGTCGTATTCATGGTGCACAGAGTATCAAAAGATGTTTAATCTAACCGAGGAGGCGCGGATGGCAACCCAGGACGAGCTTACCCTGCCGGTCCGACTGTTCCTGAAGAGCTACCGCTGGCGCAGGATCGACCCGGTCCCCTGGACGCCCCTGCGCAAGCCGCTGGCCGAGAGCCGGCTCGCGCTGGTGTCGAGCGCCGGCTTCGTGCTGCCGGGCCAGGAGCGGTTCCAGAGCAATCTGGCGGGCGGCGACGGCAGCTTCCGCGAGATCCCGGCGGACGCCGACGTGTCCAACCTGATGGACGCGCACAAGAGCAAGAGCTTCGATCACTCGGGAATGGACAGCGATCCCAACCTCGCCTTTCCGCTGGATCGCGCGCGAGAGCTGGTCGAGCGCGGCCGGATCGGCTCGCTCAATCGCCGCCATCTCTCTTTCATGGGCTCCATTACGGCGCCGGGACGGCTGGTCCGCGACCACGCGCCCGAAGCCGCGCGGCGGCTGGTGGAGGACGGGGTGGACGTGGCGCTGCTCGTCCCTGTCTGACCGATGTGCAACCAGACCGTGAGTCTGGTCGCAGCCGAGCTCGAACGCCAGGGAATCTCCACCGTCCTTCCGATCCTCCTGCGGGAGATCGCGGAAGCGGTCCGGCCGCCGCGTGCCCTCGTCGTCCCCTTCCCGCACGGCTATCCGCTCGACCGCCCGAACGATCCCGGGCGCCAGCACGCGGTGATCGAGGCGGCCTTGCGCCTGCTGGAGGATCCGGGCTTGAAGCCGCCCGTGCTGGTGGACTACCGGCCCGCTTGAGCCGACTTTTTGGAGGCGCTTTACCGTGGGTTGACGCATTGCACCCGAAACGGGCGCAGCCGTCCGGGAACGCTTTACGCGAAGATCCGCGGCGGCTCGGGGGTCGGCGCAACCTCTTCCCCCGTCGTCGCCAGGACATTACCCCCGGCATCCAGGTACTTGCCCTGCCCCAGGTCGAGGAGGACGCGGTTGCGGCCCTGGCGCTTCGACTCGTAGAGAGCCTCGTCCGCGAAGAGGATCAGCTCGGCCGCGCTCTTGATATAGAGGTCCGGGAAGCAGGCCACGCCGCCGCTGAAGGTGAGCTGCACCCGCTGGCCCTCGACTTCGAAGGGAAGCGCCTCCACCTGCCGGCGCAGACGGTCGGCCAGGCCCAGGGCATCCTCGCCCGAAACTCCGTCCACCAGGAGGAGAAACTCCTCGCCTCCATAGCGGCAGAGGAGATCCTCCTCGCGCTTGGCCGTCTTGAGCAGCCCCGACACCGCCACCAGCGCGCGGTCTCCAACCCCGTGGCCGTAGGTGTCGTTGACCTTCTTGAAGTGGTCGATGTCGCAGAGGATCACCGACATCGCGCCGCCCCGGTCGGAGATCCGGTAGTAGGCCTGGTTGAGCCGTGGCTCCAGGGCGCGGCGCAGGAGCGCGCCGGTCAGCGGGTCCTCCTGGGCCTCCTGGCCCGCGAAGCAGCGCTGCACCGAGTGGCTCGCCTGGGGGATGAGCAGGTCGAGAAGGTCGACCGCCTTCGGATCGAGCTTCCGGGGATCGCACCAGAAGCGTACCCGGGCCACGATCCG
>JANOCF010000244.1:0-1979 GCA_031412055.1 Holophagales bacterium
CCTCGATCGCGGCTTCCGCCATCCCAGGGACCACCCGCGGCGGGTCCAGGTCTTCCAGGCGCCAGACCAAGGCGCCTCCCCGCGAGCGCACGGAGAGCCACGCCGCCAGCGCCGTGCGGGCGTTGCCGACGTGGATCAATCCGGTGGGAGACGGGGCATATCGCCCCCGCGGCGCGGTCATCCCGGAAGTCTATGAGTGGTCGGCCTCGAAACGCTCCCCGGCTCCTCCCCGCTTGCGCTGGAGGAGCCGGGCCATGCGCCCGACGAGATCCGGGGTGACTCCGACCGGTTCCGCTTCGGCGGCGACCAGCAGGAAGCGCATGGCGTCGATCGCGTAAGAGTCGACTCCCCGCGCCTCGAACAGCTCCACGGCTTCGCGCGCGAGCGGAGCCACATCCCTATCGTCCTGAAGACAGGCCGAGACGAGGTCCAGGGTGACGAACGCCGCGTCGTATCCCATGCCTCGGTCCAGGAAGGCGTCACGGGTCTCGCGCAACCCGGTCTGCACCTCGGAGAACCATCCCTTCCCGTCCCGGACCTCCATCGCCCCGATGGAACCCGAAGGGTAGACACCCTCCGTGTCCCCGCCCTCCGCCACCAGAGCAACTCCTTGCGAGGCGAGGCGGAACGAGATGCCGAGATGGACCCAGGCCACGGCGCGCACGTCCTCGATCCTCCGGCTTCCGTACAGCTCCGGGCTGAGCTGCTGGGCGATGAGCACCGCGAGCTTGGCGTGCTCCACGGCCTCGTCCGGGTCTTCGACCCAGGCCGCCCGGCATCTCGCCTCCAGCAGCTCGCAGAGATCGAGGGTATGGAGGCGCTCGTCCGTCCGGATCAGTGCGCGGCGGCGGTGCTCGGGCTGGCTCAGGAGGCGGGCGGCGGCCGACTCGCTGGTAGCCGCAAGGACGTCCCCCAGCGCCTGGAGAATTCCGCGCAGTCGCTCCCGTCGCTCCATCATGTCGGCGCCCTCCGGGGTCGGCTCTTCCTCTCTCCTCTTGGTCGCAAAGCGATGACCTCCCCACCGAACGGTGCCCGTCCGCGAAGGGAGCCCGTCCACCTGCTCCTGGCACAAGAGGCAGGCCGCCAGATGCCGCTCCAGCGCCCGGCTCTCCTCGCGCCCCAACTCGCCCCGGGCGTAGCGGGCGAGCACTTCATTCTCCGGATGGTCCATGACCGGGGATTGTATCCGGCCGGCGCGACGGATGGACCGCCCCGAAATGACAGACACGGGAATTCTTGACCTCCGGCGCGGGTTCGACTCTAATGAACATCCCCCTGGTGGGGAGTAGCTGCCCGGGTCAACCTGCCCCGGGTCGGGAGATCGTCAAGACGGTGGCGCAAGCGCCACCCGGTCTTCCGAAGAGTGGAACACTCCCGGCGAGACCACCACGACACGAACCGCGTGCCGTGGGTCTCGCATTCGCGTCCCACGGCCTATCTTCAGAAAGGAGATAGGTCAAATGCAGGAAGTTTCTATCTGGGCCTGGGTAGGCTTCAACGCTTTCATCCTGGCCATGCTCGCCCTCGACCTGGGCGTCTTCCATCGCAAGTCTCACGAGATTTCGGTCCGCGAAGCGGGGATCTGGAGCGGTGTCTGGGTCACCCTCGCCCTGATCTTCAACGCCGGGATCTACTTCTTCCTCGGACCCGAGCCGGGCATCCAGTTCTTCACCGGCTACGTGATCGAGAAGTCGCTCAGCGTCGACAACATCTTCGTCATCGCGCTGATCTTCGGCTTCTTCGCGGTGCCCAAGCTCTACCAGCACCGGGTGCTGTTCTGGGGCATCCTGGGCGCGCTGGTCATGCGGGCGGTCTTCATCGCGGCCGGCACGGCGCTGATCACCCGGTTCCACTGGATCATCTACGTCTTCGGCGTCTTCCAGCTGATCACCGGGATCAAGATGGCTCTCCACCGCGAGGAGGAGATCCACCCCGAGCACAACCCCGTGCTCAAGCTGGTGCGCCGGCTCATCCCGGTG
>JANOCF010000245.1:0-4162 GCA_031412055.1 Holophagales bacterium
CCGGGAACGCCGTCCTGTCCAGGATGCCGGAGGCCTCGCTCACGTCCTGGAAGACGTTGCCGCCCTGGTTGCGGAAGAGCCGGTTCGGCTGGTTGTGCAGGGGGCCTTCGATGGTGATGCCGATCATGCTGGTGAAGTCGATGGCATTGGCGATCGCGACGTCGAGCAGGCCGTCGTTGTCGATGTCGCCGAAGGCGCAGGAGACGCCGTTGAGGCCCGAGCCCAGGAGATGGCTGGTGGCCGTGGCGTCGGAGAAGGTGCCGTTGCCCTCGTTCTCCAGCAGGCGGTGGGTGTCGTTGAGGCCGAGGACGAGGAGGTCGGGGTCGCCGTCGTTGTCCGTGTCGCCGTAGCAGACGCCCTGGCTGTCCTGGTCGGTCAGCGCCGCCCCCGCCTCGGTGGCCACGTCGACGAAGGACAGGTGCCCGCTCTCCTGCATCTGGTTGGAGAAGAGGGCGTTGGCCGCGCCCGGCCCGTTGGTGACGTAGATGTCCAGGTCGCCGTCTACGTCGTAGTCGAGAATCGCGACGCCCGGCACGCCGTAGGGTTTGAAGGGCGCCGGCACGTACTCCGTGGGAACGTCCATGATCCCGTCTGCGAAGGCCTTGGGCACTTCCGCGGAGCGGGCGGAGAACTCGTGCGTGAACTCCAGTCCCGCTCCGCCTCCCGCCGCGATGTCCTCGAACGTAATCTCTCCTTGAGCGGAGGCGGCTCCCGCCAACAACAACCCCATAGCGCCGATAGCGCCGGCACAGAGAATCGAACTGCAGTTCTTCATCAATTTGCTCCCTCCTGAAGAGCGGTCTACGTCAGAGTTTCTTTTGGGCGAGCCCGTGCCCCGTCCCACCTGAGGGTGGACGTGGCACTACTCTGTTAGGTGCATCTCGGCGGCCAAAAGTGGACCGGTCGCCGGCCATGGACGGAAAGCCGGGGTTTACAGTAGGCTGTCCGCGCCTCGCTGCGCGGGCTCCGTCCTTGGTCCACTGTCGTACCCCATAACTGTCTTCAATTCGGATCTCTATGAAACGACGGCTCTGGAAGGCTTTCAAGATTCTTCTGTTCGTGGTCGCGGCCCTTGTGGTGGTCGTTCTCGCATGGGGCTATTGGAAGATACGCCAGTCTCACCCTCAAGGGGAAGGGACCGTCGCGGTGGCGGGACTTTTCGCGCCGGTGGAGGTTGTGCGCGACCGCTGGGGCGTGCCCCACCTGTTCGCGCAGAACGAGCGCGATCTCTTCTTCGCCCAGGGCTACGTGCACGCCCAGGACCGTCTGTGGCAGATGCACTTCAACCGCACGGTGGGCAGCGGCCGGCTGAGCACGCTGTTCGGCGCGGCGCCGCTGCCGGCGGACCGCTACCTGCGCACGATCGGGCTGCGCCGCTCGGCGGAGCGCGATTTCGAGCTGCTGTCGGCCGAGACCCGCGGCTTCCTGGAGGCCTACAGCGAAGGGGTGAACGCGTTCCTGAAGAGCCACGAGGGCAGGCTCCCGATCGAGTTCACGATGCTCCGCGTCAAGCCCGATCCGTGGACGCCCGTGGACACCCTCGCCTGGAGCCGGACCCTGAGTCTGAACCTGAGCCTGAACTCGCAGTTGGAGACGAGCCGGTTGCAGCTCGCCGCCAGGCTGGGGCCGGAGGCGGTCAAGCAGCTCATCCCGCCCTACCCGGCGGAAGGGCCGTTCATCATGCCCGACACGGCGGGCGGGGCTGCTCCGGTCCTGCTCCCGAGCTTCCCGATGACGACCGGCCAGGTCGGCTTTCTCCGCGAGCTCGCGCCCTTCGTGCCGGCCCTCGGCCGCCCCGACCGCGTCTGGGGGAGCAACTCCTGGGTGGTCCACGGCAGCCGCACGGCTACGGGCAGGCCGCTGCTCGGCAACGACACCCATCTCGGACTGGCCATGCCGTCGGTCTGGTACGAGATCGGTCTCCACGGCGGGCGCTTCGACACGGTCGGCTTCTCGCTCGCCGGCCTGCCGTTCGTCATCATCGGCCAGAACCGGCGCGTGGCCTGGGGCATCACCAACCTCAATGCCGACGTGCAGGACGTCTACTTCGAGAAGCTGGACGATCCGAAGAACCCGAAGAAGGCGATGTTCCAGGGGCGCTGGGAAGAGCTGAAGGTGATCGAGGAGCAGATCCAGGTCAAGGGGCAGGACAAGCCGGAGACGCTGCAGGTGCGCTTCACGCGCCACGGCCCGCTGGTCCACGGCGCGCTGCCCGGCTGGAAGGATCCGCGGCCGCTGTCGCTGCGCTGGGCCTCGGCGGATGGCAGCCGGCTCCTCGACGCGATCTCGGCCATGGACCGGGCGGGCAACTGGCAGCAGTTCCACCAGGCGCTCTCGATGTGGGACACGCCGAGTCTGAACTTCACCTACGCGGACGTGGACGGCAACATCGCCTACCAGTCCACGGCGCGGGTGCCGGTGCGCGCGCCGGGCCACGACGGCAAGATGCCGGTGGAGGGCTGGAGCGGGCGCTTCGAGTGGCAGGGCTACATTCCCTACGAGGAGATGCCCAACATTTTCAACCCGCCCTCGGGTTTCATCGTCAGCGCGAACCACAAGGTGGTGCCGGACTCGTACCCGCACGTCCTGACCAACGACTGGCCGCCGCCGGACCGGGCGCGGCGGATCAACGAGCTGCTCGCCGCGGATTCGAGCGTCACGCCGGATGACATGAAGACCTTCCAGGCCGACACGCTGCTGCGCAATGCCGGACCGATGCGCGACCATCTCTCCGTGGTGCAGCCCGCCAACGACGCGGAGCGTGAGGCCCTGGCCGCGGTGCGCGGCTGGGATCTCCGCTTCGAGACCGACGCGGTCGGCCCGACGATCTACCGGGCATGGCTCCGTTTTCTGCTGCCGAACACCTTCAAGGATGAGATGGGCGAAGACGTCATGCAATCGGCCGGCAACCTCGTGTTCATGCAGTCGGACATGTTCGCCGCGATGATGCAGCGGCAGAACGATCCCTGGTTCGACGACAAGGGGACGCCGAAGAAGGAGACGCGCGACGATATCGTGCGGCGCAGCTTCACCGAGGCGGTGGCCTGGCTGTCGGAGTCGCAGGGCGGCGATCCGGCCGAGTGGCAGTGGGGGAAGATGCACACGATGTCGTTCGCCCACACGCCCCTCGGACAGACCCCGGTGGCCCCGCTCAACTGGATCTTCAACACCAAGGCCCTGCCGGTTCCCGGCGAGGGTTCTACCGTGAACGCCAACGGGGACGATCCCGACCAGGGCTTCAAGGTGGGCTTCGGCCCGTCTCAGCGTTACATCGCGGACCTTTCGGACCTGGGCCGCTCCATCGCGGTCAACAGCACCGGGCAGACCGCCCTTCCGTTTCACCCCCACCGCGACGACCAGGCCCGGATGTGGGCACGGGGCGAGTACCACCCGGTGCTCACCGGCCGTGACGCCGCCCGGGCCCAGGCCGAGTCGGTGCTGACCTTGACGCCGGAAAAATGAGCCACGAATTGAATCCTTTTGCCGCTTCCTCCCTCGTCGAGATCCTGCGTTGGCGGGCGGAGCACCAGCCCGACCGCCTCGCCTACCGATTCCTCGCGGACGGCGAGGTGGAGGAGGCCACGCTCACGTATGCCGAGCTGGACCGGAAGGCGCGCGCCATCGCCGCGCTGCTGCAGGACCTGAAGGCCGAGGGTGGACGCGCGCTGCTCCTGTACCCCGCGAGCCTCGACTACGTAGCCGCCTTTTTCGGCTGCCTGTATGCCGGCACGATCGCCGTGCCCGCGTACCCGCCGCGCCCGAACCGGCCGATGCCGCGCATCCGCACGATCGTGGCCGACGCGCAGGCGACGGTGACGCTCACCACGACGGGCGTCTACTCGACGATCGAGCGCCGGGTGGAAGAGCTGCCGGACGTGAAGGCGCTGGCCTGGCGGACGACGGACGATCTCGATTTCGGCGACGGTGGATGGGCCGACCGTTGGCGCGACCCCGGAGTGGGGCGCGACACGCTGGCGTTCCTCCAGTACACGTCGGGCTCGACCGCCTCTCCCAAAGGGGTTATGGTCAGCCAGGGCAACCTGATCCACAACGAGGAGCTGATCAAGAACGCCTGCGAGCACACTGCCGACACGCCCTGTGTGAGCTGGCTGCCGCTCTACCACGACCTCGGCCTGATCGGGAACATGATCCAGTCGACGTA
>JANOCF010000246.1:0-2246 GCA_031412055.1 Holophagales bacterium
GGCGAGTTTCTCGCGGCCCTTCAGGCCGCATGGATGTTTTGCCTGTTTTCCCAGGGCGTCGGCCTGCGGCCTCAGCCCTGGGCTCCGTTCTCCCGGCCCGTTGGGCCGGCCGGTTGGTTGGCACCGAAGGGTTTTTTTACAGCCTCTCAGTCCTGGCTAGCCTTCGCGCGTTCCAGAGCGGTCAGCAGGCGTTCCGCATTTCTGGGTGAGCGCAGCAGGTGGGCCGTCTCCATCAAGCTTGCCAACTCCGAGGCGGCGATCAGGGCCACGTCCTCGCCCTCCTGCCGCTGGATGATGACGACCTCGCGGTTGTCGACCGCTTCGTCACAAAACCGGGCCAGGTTGGCAATTGCGTCTGTGTAGCTGGTCTTGATCGCCAAGCCGGATCTCCTCGTTCCGCTCATTCTACTCCCCTCCTTTGTTAAGGTCGGACGCTTCCTCTCCCCAGAGCAGCGACAGGTCTATCTCCACGGCTTGGAACGGCTCGGCTTGGATCATGTCCCCGCCTGAAACGCTGATTGCGAGCACCCATGCTCCCTGATGCTGACGTAGCACGCTCAGATTGCGAGCAGCGGGTTCGATCGTCCATACATGCTGAACTCCCCATCGAGAGTAGACAGATTCCTTGGTCAGCCAACTTGACGTGATGCACTTGGGAGATAGGACATCACAGACCCAGTCGGGAGCTACCCGAAAGGCACCCTCCCTAGGGCGAGCGTACCTATCTACTCTCCATCCGGCCAAGTCTGGGACCTGAGTTTCCTCTTCATGGATGATCTCGGGCTTGAGGAGGACAACCCATCCACCCGGCTCACCGAAATCTCTCCAGTAGGAGCGGAAGATCAGGCCGTACAGGGCACTGATCACCTCTGTCGAGCAGGTCGCCTGGATGGAAAAAGTATCAGGAGTTGGGCACATGGGGACGTATCATGGCACAACTCTTGTAGCTCGTCATCTCCGAAAGGAGATATCCTGATGCCGACGGCCCCTCACCCCTCCGCGTACGAGTTCATCCCCCCGAAGCCGACGATTCCCAAGCTGTGGCAGGCTGCCCAGGGATGCCGGGCGTGCGAGCTCTACAAGCTCGGAACCCAGGCCGTGCTCGGGGAAGGACCCCGCCACGCCGCCGCCATGTTCATCGGTGAGCAGCCGGGTGACCAGGAAGACCTCGCGGGCAAGCCCTTCGTCGGTCCCGCCGGAAAGGTGCTCGACGAAGCGCTCGCGGAGGCCGGCATCCCACGCGATGAGATTTTCGTCACCAACGCGGTCAAGCATTTCAAGTGGGAGCCCCGGGGCAAGAGGCGCATCCATCAGAAGCCCACCCTCGGAGAGGTCAGGGCGTGCCGTCCCTGGCTGGAGACAGAGCTTGCCATCGTCAAGCCGAAGGGGATCGTCTGCCTCGGGGCCACCGCCGCTCAGTCGCTCCTCGGACCCCAGTTCCGGGTCACCCGAGATCGTGGCCGGTTCTTCGACAGCGAGCTGGCGACCTGGATCACGGCCACTCTCCACCCCTCGGCCATCCTCCGCATGCCTGATCGTGAAAAGCGGGAGGAGGCCCGAGCTCAACTCCTGGAAGACCTCCTCAAGGTCGCCGAGCGACTTCGTGCCTGACCCCTGCGATATGCTCTGCCCTCACCCAAAGGAGGCCAGATGCGGATCGCCCTGCTCTTGCGCACCGTGGACCAGAGCTACGACAGAAAGTCCTGGCACGGGACGACGCTCCGCGGCTCTCTGCGGGGATTGACGGCGGAAGAGGCGGCCTGGCGTCCGGATCCGGACCGGCACAACATCTGGGAACTGGCCGTGCACGCGGCCTACTGGAAGTACTCGGTGACGCGCCGCATCGTCGGCGCCGGTCGCGGCTCGTTTCCCCTCAAGGGGAGCAACTGGTTCCCGCGGACCGACGCTCCGGACGAGAAGGCCTGGAAGGCCGACCTGTACCTTCTGGGCCGCATGCACCGCGAGCTCCGGGATGCGGTCGCCGGTCTCCCGGAGGAGGACCTGGACCGGGTCCCGGAGGGCTCGAAGTTCTCCTTCTCGGACCTGATCGTCGGCGCGTCCTTCCACGACATCTACCACGCCGGCCAGATCCAGCTCCTCAAGCGGCTGCGGAGTTGATCCGTTCCGCCTTCAAACCCGTTCGATGATCGCCGCGATCCCTTGACCGCCGCCGATGCACAGCGTGACCAGGGCCGTGCCCAGGCCGCGACGCTCCAGCTCGTCCAGGGCGATGCCGAGCAGCATCG
>JANOCF010000247.1:0-2725 GCA_031412055.1 Holophagales bacterium
AGATCGACCTTGCGTCTCAGGATGCCCTGAAGCTCCTCCTCCATCTGCACCAGGTCGAACAGGCTCCAGCGAGCTTCGGGAGTGAAGGACACGAGCACATCCACGTCGCTCTCGGGATGAAAGTCGCTCCGGAGCACCGAGCCGAAGAAGGCGAGCTCAGAGATTCTCCAGCGGTGACAGAAGCTCTCGATCTGCGGCTGGGGAACGTCAATCGGCAGCGTCAGAGTGCTCATGGTGGGTATTGTATCCCCCCTTACTCCCACTCGATCGTCGCGGGAGGCTTGCTGGTGACGTCGTAGACGACCCGATTCACGCCCTTGACCTCGTTGACGATCCGGTTCGCGACCCGGCCGAGCAGCTCGTAGGGGAGATGGCTCCAGTCGGCGGTCATGAAGTCCTGGGTCTCGACGGCGCGCAGGGAGATCACGCTCTCGTAGGTGCGGTAGTCGCCCATCACTCCCACGCTCTTGACCGGGAGCAGCACCGCGAAGGCCTGGCTCACCTTGTCGTACCAGCCGCTCTCCCGCAGCTCCTGGAGGAAGATGGCGTCGGCCTCCTGGAGCAGGGCCACCCGCTGGGCCGTGACCTCGCCCAGGATGCGCACGGCCAGGCCCGGGCCCGGGAAGGGATGCCGGCCGATGAGCTGCTCGGGCAGGCCCAGCTCGCGGCCGAGCTGCCGCACCTCGTCCTTGAACAGGGAGCGCAGCGGCTCGATCAGCTCGAAGCCCAGCTCCTTGGGCAGGCCGCCGACGTTGTGATGGGTCTTGATGACCGCGGAGGGTCCCTTCACCGAGACCGACTCGATCACGTCCGGGTAGAGCGTGCCCTGTGCCAGGAAGCCGACCCCGTCCAGGCTGCGGGCCTCGTCTTTGAACACGTCGATGAAGACGCGGCCGATGGTCTTGCGCTTCTTCTCCGGGTCTTCGATGCCTGCGAGCTCGCCGAGGAAGCGCTCGCGGGCGTCCACCGCGCGGATCGGGATGCCGAGCCCGTCGTGAAGGCTGTGGACCACCTGGGTCGCCTCATCCTTGCGCAGCACGCCGTTGTCCACGAAGATCGCGGTGGAGCGGTCGCCCACGGCCCGCTTGAGAAGCGCTGCGACCACGGAGGAGTCCACACCTCCAGAAAGAGCGCAGATCACCCGCCCCTCACCCACCTGCTCGCGCACCGTGGATATGGCTTCCTCCATGTAGGAGGACATCCGCCAGTCCCCGCTGGCGCCGCAGATCCCATAAAGAAAGTTACGCAGCAGCTCGCCGCCCGAGACCGTGTGCGAGACCTCGGGGTGGAACTGGATGCCATACATCCCGCGCTCCGGGTTTTCGAACGCGACGACCGGAGCGTTGGTGGTCGTCGCCGTGACCCGGAAGCCGGGCGGCATGGCGCCGACGCGGTCGCCGTGGCTCATCCAGACCGTCTCGGTGGCGGAGAGACCCTCGAACAGGCGGCCGGGATCGACTACGGAGACCTCGGCCCGGCCGTACTCGCGATGGCTGGAGCCCTCGACGCTGCCGCCCAGCCGGTGCGCCATGACCTGCATGCCGTAGCAGACGCCGAGGATCGGAATGCCCAGCTCGAACAGCTCCGGGGACGCGTCGGGTGCTCCGGGCTCGTAGACGCTCTGCGGGCCGCCGGACAGGATGATCCCCACGGGCTGGCGCCGCCGGATCTCGTCGAGCGGCATGTCGAAGGGCTGGACCTCGCAGTAGACCCGGTTCTCGCGTACGCGGCGCGCGATGAGCTGGGTGAACTGGCTGCCGAAGTCGAGGATGAGGAGGGTCTGGTGCCGGTCGGGGGTCTGGGTCATCAATGGGTCTCTCACGGTGGCAGGATGATATCGAACAAACGTGTTTCGAAAGGGTGTCGCATGGAGTCCTCACCCCCTATCCCCCTCTCCCATCTCCCACCCACCCTTCCCCGGGAGAGGGGGGACGTAGCTGGAAGGACATCCCTGCGATCTTGCCTCACCGCCCCAGTCACGTTCCCCCTCTCCCGGCGGGGGCCGGCCGCAGGCCGGGGTGGGAGTTGGGTGAGGGGGATTGGGGGTGAGGACTCCTGGCTCGCTTCCTAAACTCTCACAGCTCGGACTCGGATTTAAGCTCGCGGGTCATCAGCTCTTCCACCGCCTTGCGGGGGTTCTTGCCTCCGTACATGACGGCCGCCATCTGCTGGGTGATGGGCATCTCCACCCCTCGGGCTTCGGCAAGACGGGAGACGGCGAGGGAGTTGCGGATGCCCTCGGAAACCTGGTGGGTGCCGGCGGTGATCTGCGCCACGCTCTTGCCCTCGGCCAGCTCCACGCCCGTGCGCCGGTTGCGGGAAAGACCGCCCGTGCAGGTCAGGACCAGGTCGCCCAGGCCCGCGAGACCGGCAAAGGTGCGGGCCTCGCCGCCATAGGCCATCCCCAGGCGCGTCATCTCGTGCAGCCCCCGGGTGATCAGCGCCGCCAGGGTGTTGTGCCCCAGCCCGAGACCGCTCAGGGTGCCCGCGGCCACCGCGATGACGTTCTTGACCGTGCCTCCCAGCTCGACGCCCACCACGTCGGATGAGGAATAGAGGCGCAGCCACGGAGAGGCGAAGCACTCGCGGATCTCGGTGGCGTAGGCCGCGTCCTCGGAGGCGATCACTGCCGCGCTGGGCATGCTCCGGGCCAGCTCCGCGGCGAAGGTCGGGCCGGAGAGCACCGCGAAACGCACCTCGCGGCCGTGGGCCATCCCTTCCTCCC
>JANOCF010000248.1:0-12382 GCA_031412055.1 Holophagales bacterium
GGGCGGCCCCATCCGCTTGGTCTCGGAGCGGACGGACTCCACCCCGGCCTGGCCGGTCATGGCACGCTGGACGACGCGCGACGCCTCCGTGAACTCCTCGCCGGGCTTGTCCTTGCTGGCCTTGAGGCGCTTGGCCTCCTGAGTCGGTTCCTGTCCGCGGAACCAGGTGCCGCGGTATTGAGCTTCCGGAGCTGGCGAGAAGGTGGCGACCACCTCCAGGTAGTCCTCGGACACGAAGGCACGGATGGCCAGCTCGCGCTCCACCACCATGGCGAGGGTGGGAGTCTGGACCCGGCCGACGGACAGCTCCTCGTCGAAGTCCAGGGTGTAGGCGCGGGAGAGGTTCATGCCCACGAGCCAGTCGGCGCGGCTGCGTCCGCGGGCGGCGTCGGCCAGCGGGTCGAACTCCCGGCCGTCCCGCAGCTTGGCGAACCCCTTGCGGATGGCGTCGGGGGTCAGGGACGAGATCCACAGGCGCTTGACCGGCTTCTTGGAGCGCGCGGCCTCGTAGATGTAGCGGAAGATCAGCTCGCCTTCGCGGCCGGCGTCCGTAGCGCAGACCACCCGCTCCACGTTGGGGGAGTTGAGGATCTTGCTGACGACCTCGTACTGCTCGCGTGTCTCGTTGGAGACGACCAGCGGCCAGTCCTGGGGGAGCATGGGGAGCTGACCGCGGTTCCAGCGCTTCCAATCGGGCCGGATGTCTCCCGGCTGGGCCAGGGCGACCAGGTGGCCGATGGCCCAGGTGACGGTGTACCCGTTGCCGTAAAGGTAGCCATTGCCACGCTTGTCCGCACCCAGGACCTTGGCGAGGTCGCGGGCGACGGAAGGCTTCTCGGCGAGGACGGCGATGGTGTGGGCGGCAGACAGCGTTTGCCGGTCGAGTATACCTTCGATCGGCACCGCCGGCCACAGAAAGATTCCGGGTGACGATCTGACCGGCCTTGGCTCCGCCGTGCTGCCCGCCTTCGACCACCGGCACGCCGTTGACCAGGACATACGCGAAACCCGTGGCGTAGGCGTGGGGCGTCTCGAACGAAGCGGCATCTCCGACCCGGGCGGGATCGAAGAGAACGAGGTCGGCCGCGTAGCCTTCTTCGATCAATCCCCGGCCGGACAGCTTGAAGTGGGCGGCGGGCAGCGAGGTCATCTTGCGGATGGCCTCCTCAAGGGAGATCACTTTCTTCTCCCGGACGTACAGACCCAGCACGCGCGCGTTGTTGCCATAGGCACGGGGATGGGTGGCGTCCTTGCCGAAGATGGGAAGGCTGCCGTCCGAAGCAATGCCCACCTGCGGGTGCTTCAGGATGGTGGCGACGTCCTCCTCGGACATCAGGTGATAGACCATTCCGGCGCCGCCCGACCGAAGCATGTCGCGGGCGGCTTCGAACTGGGCCTCGGCCGAGCCGTTTCCCTTGAGCTGGATCGCCACGTCCTTCAAGGAAAGCCCCTGGAGCGAAGGATCGGGCGGGTAGGAGGCGACCACGGCGAAGGAGAGATCCTGGAACCCTCGGGCGGCAAGGAGCTCCTTCATGCCCGTCTTGACCCGCTCCCAGGTGGCCGGATCGTTCAAGCGTTTCTTCGTCTCTTCGGGACCACCTTCCAGAACCCAGTCGGGGAAGCGGATGGAGAGGGTAGAGGCGGCGGCGGTGTAGGCGTACTGGTCTGCCCGGACGTCCACGCCCCGGGAGCGGGCGGAGTCGATGAGAGCGAGAGCCTTGCCGCTCGTTCCCCAGTTGCGCGGGCTGTCGATCTTGAGGTGGGAGATCTCCACCGGACAGCCGGCCGACTCTCCGACGGCGATGGTCTCGGCCACGGACTTTTCGATCTCGGTGCCTTCGTTCCGCATGTGGGAGGCGTAGAGGCCGCCTGCTGCGCAGGCCACGCGGGCCAGCTCGGTGATCTCGGAAGGCTCGGCCCAGGTTCCGGGGGTGTACTGAAGCCCTGTCGAGAAGCCCACCGCCCCATCCTTCATGGCCTGGGAGACGAGGGCCTTCATCTTTTCCATCTCGGCGGAAGTGGGAGCGCGGCGCTCTTCGCCCATCACCGACTCCCGGACCGTGTTGTGGCCGACCAGGGTGGCGTAGTTGATCGACGGCCCAGCCTCGCGGATCGTGGCGAGGGCCTTGCCGACCTCAAGGGCCGACGAACCGCAGTTGCCCGCCACGATCGTGGTCACCCCCATCCGCAGGTAGTTCTCCGCCCGGGGTCGCTCCGCGAGGTCGTCCGCGTGGGTATGGACGTCGATGAAGCCCGGAGCTACGACCAGCCCGGAAGCATCGATCACCCTTGCCGCCTGGGCTGCGGAGAGGTCGCCGACCTTCGCAATTCTGGCGATCTTGCCGTCCTGAACCGCCACGTCCGCCCGGACTCCGGGCGAGCCGGAGCCGTCGATGACCGTTCCTCCGCGGATGACGAGATCGTAGGATGGGGCCGCGGCAAGGAGGAAGGCGAGGAGAAGCTTCATGGCATTACCTCCTCCAACTCCCCCGACTGGATATGCCACAGCTCGGCGTACGTCCCGCCGCGAGCCAGGAGGTCGTCGTGATGACCCTCCTCGGCCACCTTGCCATCTCTGAGGACCAGGATGCGGTCGGCGTGGCGGATGGTCGAGAGGCGGTGGGCGATCACCAGGGCGGTGCGGCCGGCGGTGATGGTCCGCAGACTCTGCTGGATGGCGCGCTCGGTCTCCGTGTCCACCGAGCTGGTGGCCTCGTCAAGGATCAGGAGGGGCGCGTCCTTGAGGATGGCCCGGGCGATGGACAGGCGCTGGCGCTGGCCTCCCGAGAGCTTGACGCCGCGCTCGCCCACCAGGGTGTCGTAGCCGGAGGGCAGAGAAACCACGAAGTCGTGGAGCTGGGCGAGCTTCGCGGCCCGGACAACCTCCTCGATCGGCGCGTCCGGGGTGACGTAGGCAATGTTCTCCCGGATCGTGCCGTGAAAGAGATAGACGTCCTGGCTCACGAGAGCAATATTGCGCCGCAGGTCGGTCAGGGTGAGGTCGCGGACGTCGTGACCGTCGAGCCGCACGGCTCCCCCGGTCACGTCGTAGAAGCGCAGGAGCAGCTTGATGACCGTCGACTTGCCCGCGCCCGTGGGGCCGGCGACGCCCAGGGTCTCTCCCGGAGCGATGCGGAAGCTCACGCTGTCCAGCACCGGCACGTCCCCCTGCCGGCTGGGGTAGCGGAACTCGACCTGGTCGAAGACCACCTCGCCTTTGGCCCGGGGCAGGCGCTCGGGGTCGGCGCGCTCCAGGATGGTCGGCGGCGTCTCCAGCAGCCCGAAGGTCCGCCGGGCGCTGGCCTTGGCCCGCTGGTACTCGTCCAGGGTGGTGCCGAGACGGGTCAGGGGCCAGAGCAGGCGCTCGGTCATCATGGCGAAGAGGACCAGCTCGCCCACGCTCAGGATCCGTCCCTGGAGCACCCAGTAGCTTCCCACCAGGAGCACGCCCGCGAAGCCCAGGACGATCGCCATCCGGATCACCGGCACGTAGACCGCCGACAGGCGGATCGCTTCGAAGTTGGCCTGCCGGTACTCCTCCGAGACGCGGCGGACGCGCTCGGTCTCGAAGGGCTCGGCCGTGAAGCTCTTGATGACCTGGATGCCGGCGATGTTGTTTTCCAGGCGGCTGGCCAGCCCTCCGACGCCCTCGCGGATGCGACGGTAGCGCGGCGAGATGCGGCCCTGGTAGTAGATGCTCCCCCAGAGGATCAACGGGATGGGAATCATGCCCACCAGCGACAGCTCCCACGAGGTCGAGAACATGATGATGCCGGCGAAGACGAAGAGCACGACGAGCTGCAGCAGCTCGTTGAAGCCGGTGTTCAGGAACCGCTCGAGCTGGTTGACGTCGTCGTTGAGCATGGACAGGATCTCGCCCAGCCGGTGCTCCTCAAAAAACGAGACCTCCCGCGACTGGATGCGGTTGTACGCGTCCAGTCGCAGGTCGTGCTGAACGAGCTGGGCCAGGCCCATGAATCCGGCCTGGTAGAGCCACTGGAAGAAGCTCTCGAAGAAAAAGATCGCGACCGAGAGCCCGGAGAGGACGACGGCCATGCTCCATGGGTCCGAGGTGCCGGCGAGGTTGGCGATCCATCCCGGCGGCGACCCGCGCAGGGAGTCGATGACCCAGCCCACGAGGAGCGGAGGCATGAGGTCGAGGATCTTGTTGAGGACGCTCGACCCACTGGACCAGAGGAGCCGTCCCTGATAGGAGCGCAGATATCCGAAGAGCCGCCCCATCGGGCGGCTGGATTCGGGCAGGGTGGCGGAGGGGCTGACGGCTTCCATCCTTGCAAGTCTATGCCAGCCACCGGCCCTCAGGGGGGTCTGTCCTTTGGACCCTTTCCGGCTTTTTGTGCCCGAAATCCGCGCCGCCGTTCCCCTGCGATATCATCCGCGCATGCCACCTACCTCCATCACCGTCGCCACCTGGAACGTCAACGGCATCCGCGCCCGGGAGGCGCAGTTCCTGGAGTGGGTCCGGCGCGACCGGCCCGACGTCATCTGCCTCCAGGAGATCAAGGCCTCACCCGACAAGCTCTCCGAGACCGTCTGCAGCCTGGAAGGCTACTGGTGCTACTGGCACGGCTCCGGCGGCTACTCCGGGGTCAGTCTCAACCTCCGGCGGGACACCTTCCCCGAAGAGCCCCGCTACGGCCACCCCGCCTTCGACCATGAAAACCGCATCGTCACCGCCGAGGCCGCGGGCCTCACGTTTGCCTCCGTCTACGTGCCCAACGGGGGCAAGGACTTCGAGGCCAAGCTGCGCTTCCTGGAAGCCATGCGGGAGTACACCGCCGGGCTGCAGGCCGAGGGGCGGACGCTCGTCCTCTCCGGCGACCTCAACGTCGCGCTCACCGACCAGGATGTCCACCCCAAGGAGCGCAAGCCGGGGATCATCGGCCAGCGCCGGGAGGAGCGCGAGCTTCTGGGAGGCGTGATCTCCAACGGGTTGGTCGACGTCGGCCGCGCCCAGGAGCCGGACAACGACGGCCTGTTCACCTGGTGGGCACCCTGGCGCAACATGCGGCAGCGCAACATCGGCTGGCGCATCGACTACATCCTCGCCAGCCAGGCTCTCGCCGGGCGGACCATCGCCTCCCGGGTCCTGCCCGACGTGGGGACCAGCGACCACGCGCCGGTCGTCGCCACCTTCGAGGTGCCTGCCGAGGTGCCTGCCGCTTGATTTCCGGGTGACAAAAATGAGGCCGCACCAGCGGGGCGCGGCCGAGGGAGGTTGGGCTGACTTTTTCGGATCAGTCGGATCAGCCGCTCGTTCCATTGCACCTTAGCGCAGAGCGTAGGCCAGCGCTGTGATGCCCTTCACAGAAACACTGCGCAGGGCGTCACAAAAAAGCACGGGATGGCACGATTCGCCGGACGGGACGGGTTATACTCTGGTGCGAACTCCCCATCAGCCGACGAATTGGAGGCTCCGAGCGAATGCGGGCTCTGCTGCTGAAGGATGCATCCGCCTGCCAGACGAGTCTGGAAGACGCGATGCGCGCGCGGGGGCACGATCTCGCCGTGACCTCCGACCCGGAGGAGGCCTGGGAGCGCCTGCGCCCGGAGCCCTGTCCGATCCTGATCCTCTGGCGCTCGGACGCCGCCGAGGCCGTGGACCTCTGCCGCCGGGCTCGCGCCCTGCCCCAGAATGAGCATGGCCAGATCGTGGTCATCACCCGCGACGGCAGCCCGGCGCACCTGCGGGCGCTGACCGAGGCCGGCGCCGACGACTGGCTGGTCGAGCCGGCCGATCCCGAGCTGCTCGATCTGCGGCTGCGCCTCGCTCTGACCGTCGCGGGCCGGGCCGCGGGCCGCTCCAGGACGAGCCCGCCAGAAGACCCCCTGCTCAGCGAGGAGACCTTCCGCGTCATGGTGGAGACCATGAGCCAGGGTCTCGGCGTGCGCAACGCCGAAGGGGTCATCACCTACGTCAACTCCCGCTTCTGCGAGATGCTCGGCTATGCCCCCGAGGAGCGCGAGGAGATCATCGGCAAGCGGGTGACAGACCTCCTCTCTCCGGCCAGCCGGGAGCGGTTCGAGCGCGAGACGGTCCGCCGCCGCCAGGGCGAGGTGCAGTCGTACGAGCTGGAGATGACTGCCAAGGACGGCCGGCAGGTGTCCACCATCCAGTCCCCGCGGGCCATCCTGGACGCAGAGGGCCGCTTCCTCGGCTCCTTCGCAGTGATCACCGACATCACGGAGCAGAAGAAGACCGAGGCCGCCCTGCGGGTGACCCAGTTCCTCCTCGACCGCGCGCCCGAGGGCGCCGGCTGGGCGGACTCCGAAGGCACCCTCCTCTACATGAACGAGGTGGGCTGCTCCGCTCTGGAGTACACGCTGGAGGAGCTCCGGACCATGAAGGTCCAGGACGTCATCCCTCCCGAGTTCGCCGAGATCTTCGTGGAGTTCACCCGGACCCTGCGCAACCAGGGGTCGATCACCTACGAGTCGGTGCACATCGCCAAGAGCGGCCGCCGGTTCCCGGTGGAGGTGGCGCTCAACTGCCTGGAGTTCGACGGCAGGGAGTATTTCTGCGCCTTTGTGCGCGACATCACGGACCGCAAGCGGGCCGAGGAGGCCCTGCGCGAGTCCGAGGAGCGCTACCGCAGCCTTTTCGACGGCGTGCCCGTGGGCCTCTATCGCACGACTCCGGCCGGGAAGCTGCTGGACGTCAACGACACCCTGGTCCGGGCCCTCGGTTTCCCCGACTACGCGACCCTTCTCCAGGCCAATGTCGGAGACCTCTACTTCGATCCCGAGGACCGGCACCGCTGGCAGCGTATCGTCGAGGCCGAGCGGGGCTCGCGGGTCCAGAGCTTCGAGGCGCGGATCCGGCGCTACGACGGCCCGGTCATCTGGGTGCGCTTCAGCCTGCGTCCCATCCGCGACGAGGAAGACCGGGTCCTCCGCTACGAAGGGGTGCTGGAGGACATCACCGAGCGCCGGCGCGCCCAGGATGCCCTGCGCGCCAGCGAGGAGCGCTTCCGGGCCCTGGTGCAGAACGCCTCGGACATGATCACCATCCTGGATCCAGAGGGGACCGTGCGCTACGCCAGCCCCTCGCACCAGCGCGTCCTCGGCCATCCGCCGGATGAGCTGGTGGGTGACAGCCTGCTCGACCTCGTCCACGTCGAGGACCGCGCCCTGGTGGCCAATGCCCTGCAGTGCCTGGTCGACCTGCCCCACGAGAACCTGACGGTCGAGTACCGCTGCCGGCATCGCGACGGCTCCTGGCGGATGATGGAATCCACGGCCTCGAACCTCCTGGACCACCCCGCGGTCACCGGGCTCATCCTCAACTCCCACGACATCACCGACCGCAAGCGGGCCGAGGAGCGGCTCATCCACGACGCCCTGCACGACGAGCTGACCGGCCTGCCCAACCGCGCGCTGTTCATGGACCGTCTCTGGCAGGCCATGGAGCGGGCCGTCCGCGAGCCCGAGCGCCTCACCGCCGTCCTCTTTCTCGACGTCGACCAGTTCAAGATCGTCAACGACAGCCTCGGCCATCTCGTCGGCGACGAGCTGCTGATCACGATCGCCCAGGCGCTCTCTTCCGCGCTTCGCCCCATGGACACCATCGCCCGCATCGGCGGCGACGAGTTCGCCATCCTGCTGGAGGGCGGTCAGGGGGTGGAAGACGCCGTGCACGTAGCCACCCGCATCCACGAGCGCCTGAACTCGCCGATCAACCTGGGCGGGCACGAGGTCGTCGTCACCGCCAGCATCGGCATCGCCCTGCACTCGCCGGACTACGCCAAGCCCGAGGACCTGCTGCGCGACGCGGACACGGCCATGTACCGGGCCAAGGCGTCCGGCCGCGCCTGCCACGTGGTGTTCAACCGCGGCATGCACCAGTTCGTGATGGCCCGCCTGCAGCTCGAGACCGATCTGCGGCGCGCCGTCGAGCGCGGCCAGATCGAGGTGCACTACCAGCCCTTCGTGGACCTCGCCACGGGCGTGGTGGTCGGCCTGGAGGCGCTGGTGCGCTGGCACCATCCCCGGCGCGGACTGATCATGCCGGACGACTTCCTGGCCGTAGCGGAGGAGACCGGCCTGATCGTGCCTCTCGGCTACCACGTGCTCCGCGAGTCGTGCCGGAAGGTGCGCGAGCTGCAGGTCAAGTACCCCGAGCACCGCAACCTGCGGGTGAGCGTCAACCTCTCGAACATGCAGTTCTTCCAGTCCGACCTGGACGACCAGATCGCCGGCGCGCTGGCCGAGTCGGGGCTCGCTCCCGAGCACCTGGGACTGGAGATCACCGAGGGCGTGCTCATCCGCAACGCCGAGATGGCCATCGGCCGCTTCTCACGCCTGAAGGCCCTGGGTGTGCAGCTCTACCTGGACGACTTCGGCAAGGGCTACTCCTCCCTGAACTATCTCCACCGCTACCCCATGGATATCCTCAAGATCGACCGCTCCTTCGTGGCCCGCATGGACGGCGACAACGTGTCGATCGTGGCCGCCATCGTGACCCTCGGGCATCAGCTCGGGATGGAGGTCGTGGCCGAGGGGATTCAGAGCCTGGAGCACGTGGCCAAGCTGCGCGGCCTGCGCTGCGAGTACGGCCAGGGCTTCTTCTTCTCGCACCCGGTGGATGGCGACGAGGTCGAGTCGCTGATCACCCGCGCGGTCAGCGAGTGGCCCAGCCCGGTCCTCTACTCCGGGCCGCGCGCGCCGGCGGTTTCGTAGTCGTCGCCGTTCCGGGAATCGGCTACGGCTTTTCCCTGTTGTGGGAAATGTCATGGACCTTCCCGACACCTCCCCCAAGATCTTTCTCCTCTCTCCGGCCAGCCTCACCGGGGAACGAGCGCGCCAGCTCCTGTCCCCGGACGCCGGGTTCGACACGGCGCGGCGCTACCGCAGCCCCGAAGGCGTGCCGATCGAGGACGCTTTCGCTTTTCTCAGCTCCCTCTACTTCCGGGGAAAGATCGCGTACGGCAAGCACTTCGCGGAGCCGCCCGAGGATCTGCCGTCCGGGGGTGTCCTGATCATCGCGCCGGGATTCGGGCTCGTGCCCGCCGGCTGGACGTTCAACCGCGAGCGCATGGAGACGCTGCGGCGCACCCCTATCGACCTCAAGAACCCGGACTACGCCGGACCCATGCGGGAGCACTCCGAGGTGCTGCGCGAAGCCATGCCTGACGGCACCCGGGTCGTGCTGCTGGGCAGCATCGCAACGGGCAAGTACGTGGACCTCCTCCTGCCCGTGTTCGGCGACCGGCTCCTCTTCCCGTCCCGCTTCGTGGGGATCGGCGACATGAGCCGCGGCTCCATCCTGCTGCGCGCTGTGCGCGAGGACCGGGAGCTGGAGTACTCGACCCTGGACGTTCCCCGGCACAAGAAGCGCGAACCTCGCGAATCTCGCGAATCTAAGGAAGCGCCCCGGTTGCGAGAAACGACTCCCACAGTCTCCGCCACGCCCGCCAGTCGTGCCCGCCGTCGGTCGTGAAGACCCTCTCGCGAGGCAGGATCTCCGCGAGCAGGCCGTCGATCCCGGCGAAACGGTCCCGCGTCCCCCATCCCAGGTAGACCGGGATCTGGCCCTCGGATCCCTTCTCGTAGCGCTTGAGCCAGGACCACATCCGGCGCTGGAAGTCCGCGGGGTCCAGCGGCTCGGGCGGCGGGGTCCAGCCACGAATCCCGGCCTTGGAGACCTCCCGCTCCACGGCCTTGTCGCCCAGGAACGGGGCGAGGAGCACCATGCCGCTCACGTCCTCCGGATGCTCGATTGCGTAGAGGACCGACCCCGTACCGCCCAGGGAGACTCCGGCGAACCAGATCGTGTCCACGCCCTGGGCCTTGGCCGGCCCGATCACGTCCTGCCGCAGCCGCTCGATGATCGTGCGCCGGTAGTAGTAGCCGAGGTGGGCGTCGACCGCGACCATCCGGGCTCCGACCCCGGCCTTCTCCGCCAGCTCGCCGAAGCCGGCGCGGATGAAGTCCTCGGGACGGTCGCGCCTGCCGGGGAGGAGCACCACGAGCGACCGCGAGCCCGCGGAGGCCGGCTTGACCTCGATCGTGCGCAGCGGCGTGGGAGCCGGACGGAGACGGGCGCAGCCGCTCCCGATGAGGACGGCGAGGGCGGCGAGGAGTGGCAGCGAGAGGCGACGGTAGGCGGACATGGGCCGTACTGTAGCAGCCGGAAGCGGGCTGGTTGGCACGCCCTCTGCAATTGATCGGAGACGACAATGAGCCCAGTGGAAACGCTCCTCACGATGGAAACTTCAGGAGCGCTGTTCGCGGGGCCTGCCAAAAGGAGGCAAGACCATGATCCGTTCTAAGAATCAGAGCTGGACAGCTTTCATTCTTCTGATGGCCCTGCTGTCGGTCCTCGCGACCGGTTGCCGGGTGCGTCAGACCGAGGAAGGCAAGATGCCGGATGTCGACGTTTCGGCCGAGGGCGGCAAGGTTCCCGAGTACGATGTCGACGCCGCTGACGTGGACGTGAAGTCCGAGAAGCGTGAGGTCACGGTCCCGGACATCGACGTCACCATGCCCGGCGAGGGCAAGACCAACGATGAGGGCGAAGAGAAGGACGAGAACCGTCCGCCGCAGGAGTAACGCGGAGTTCTATCCTGAAGATCGACGAAGGGGCGGGTTCTGGTACCCGCCCCTTTCGCATTTCCAAGACCCTCAGGCCCTCAGCACGTCTGCCCGCCAGCTCCGAATTGCCCGCTTGATGTCGTCCCCCTTGGTCAGACTCCCGTTCAGGATCTGCCGCGTCAGCTCCGGAAGCTCCTCGTCGCCCGCGAAGCGCAGAGCCACGAGCTGGCCCCGCCTCAGCTCGCCGATCCGGGGCCGCAGGTCGGGCGGCAGCAACGTCTCCAGCCGCGCATGCATCTCGTTGCGGATCACCCGGTCCTGCACCGCCAGGGCGAAGATCCGGCCGTAGAGGGCGACGCCCATCAGCGCTGCCGCCACGAGGACTGCCAGCACCCGGTCGAACAGGGGGATTTCGACCGTCGGGAACCCCCAGATCAGCCGGTACAGCGACCAGAAGAAGTTGATGACGAGAATGCCAAACGTTACGAAATGAAAGCCGGGTACAAACTTGCGATGGTTGCCGTAGCTCTGCTGCTCCATGGGCTGCGCCCTCCTGGGCAAATCCTACTCGATCCGTCCCGCCCCTCCGGTCGATTCCGCTAAACTCCCGCCATGGACCTGGAAGCCAAGGGACTCCCCTGCCTGGACGTGTCGGCCGTGGCCCCGGCCTGGGACCGGTTCGTGGAATCGTTCCTGGAGGGTTACTTCGAGCGCAATCCCACCTTCGCCGCCTCCGCCGGCCGGCACGAGCACGACGGCCGCCTGCCGGACTGGAGCCCCGAGGGGCTGGAGGAGAAGATCTCCTGGCTCCGCGCCGAGCGCGAGCGGGCCCTGGCCTTCGATCCGGGCTGCCTGGACGAGCGCCGCCGGGTCGAGCGCGAGGCCGTGATCGCCCAGTTCGACGGCGAGCTGTTCTGGACGGTCGACGCCGGGCAGCCCTGGCGCAACCCCATGTACTACGCCTGTTCCATGGACCCTGCCCTCTACCTGACGCGTCCCTACGCGCCGCTGGAGCAGCGGATGCGCGCCTACGTGGACTACGCCCGCGCGGTGCCGGAGGCCGCGGCCCGGATCCGGGCGAATCTTCAATCTTCGGGGACGGCCATGCCCCGCGCTTTCGTCCAGTTTGCGGAGATGGCCTTCGGCGGGCTGGCCGGCTACTACGAGAAGGAGGTGCCGCCGGTCTTCGCCGCGGTCGACGATCCGGACCTGCAGGCCGCCATGCGCGAAGCCAACGCTTCGGCCGCGGCGGCCATGCGGGAGCTGGGATCGTGGTTCACCGGCCAGGCCGCCTCGTCTCCGGAGGAGGGCTACGCCCTGGGCGCCGACCTCTACCGGCGGATGCTGCGCGAGACCGAGCGGGTGGACGTGCCGCTGGAGGAGCTGGAGGCGGCCGGCCGCCGCGAGCTGGAGCGCAACCTGGAGGACCTGAAGCAGACGTGCGCCGCCTGGGCGCCGGGCGTAACCGTGGAAGAGTGCCTGGCCCGTGTGCAGGCAGCCAAGCCTCCCGAGGGTCCGGTCGAGGGAGCGCGGCGGCAGCTCGCGGGCCTGCGCCGCTTCGTGGAGGAGGCGGAGCTGGTCTCCATTCCCGGGACCCCCGCCGATACGGAGGCGCGGGTTGAAGAATCGCCTCCGTACCAGCGTTGGAACGCGGCGTACATCGACATCCCGGGACCCTACGACCGTCACCTGCCCGCGATCTACTACATCACGCCCCCGGACCCGTCGTGGTCGGCGGAGGAGCGGGCGGCTTACGTGGCCGGGGAGGCGGACCTTCTGTTCATCACCGCGCACGAGGTCTGGCCCGGGCACTTTTTGCAGTTCCTGC
>JANOCF010000249.1:0-8721 GCA_031412055.1 Holophagales bacterium
GGTCGCCCGGCTGGCCGGACATCTCCAGAGTCTTCTCGTCTCCGCCCTGGACGTGCCCGAAGCCGCCCTCGCCGACCTCGCGATGCTGGCCGAGGGCGAGCGCCACCAGCTCCTGGTCGAGTGGAACGACCGCGCCTCCGACGTGCCCCGGCTGGCCATCCACCGCCTGTTCGAGGAGCAGGCGGACCTCCGTCCCGGCGCGGTGGCGATCGAGGACGGCCGGCGAAGCCTGACCTACGCCGAGCTGGACGCCCGCTCGAACCGCCTGGCCCATCACCTGCGGGCGCTGGGCGTGGGGCCGGAGGTGCCGGTGGCTTTCTGTATCGACCGGTCGATCGAGGCGGTGGAGACGACCCTCGCGATCCTCAAGGCGGGCGGCGCCTACGTGCCGCTGAACTCGTCATACCCGGCGGAGCGGCTCTCCTGGACCCTGGAGGACGCGGGCGCCCGCGTCCTGGTCACGATCCCGGGCACGCCTGCGCCTCAGCCTCCCCAAGGAGTCAAGGTCGTGGATCTCGGGCGGGACGAGGAGGCCATCGCCGCCATCGCCGGCATTGGAGACCATCGGCTGGCGGACGCTCCCGGCCCCGACGGGCTGGCCTACGTGATGTACACGTCCGGGTCGACCGGCCGGCCCAAGGGCGTAGCGGTCACCCATCGCAACGTGGTGCGGCTCGTGCGCGGCACGGACTACGCCGTCTTCGGCCCCGACGAGGCCTTCCTCCTCCTGGCGCCGCTGCCCTTCGACGCCGCGACGCTGGAGCTCTGGGGACCGCTCCTCAACGGCGGCCGGCTGGTGGTGTTCCCGGCGCGGGTGCCCTCCTTGGACGAGCTGGCACGGGCGGTGGAGGAGCGGGGCATCTCGACCCTGTGGCTCACCGCGGGGCTGTTCCATCGCGTCGTAGAAGACCGCCTCGAAGCGCTGCGGCCGCTGCGGCGCCTCCTCGCGGGCGGAGACGTGCTGTCGCCGCCGCACGTGCGGCGGGTGCTGGCCGAGGGGATCTCCCTGGTCAACGGCTACGGTCCCACCGAGGGCACGACGTTCACCTGCTGCCACTCGATGCGGCGGCCCGAGGAGGTCGGGGAGACGGTGCCTATCGGCCGGCCTATCGCCAACGCCCGGGTGCACGTGCTCGGACCCGGGCTGGAGCCCGTGCCCATCGGCGTGTCCGGCGAGCCGTTCGCGGGCGGCGAGGGGCTGGCACGCGGCTACCTGGGAAGGCCGGACCTCACGGCCGAGCGCTTCGTCCCCGATCCCTTCATCGATTCCTGCAAGGGAGGCGGGAGGAGGCTGTACCGCACGGGAGACCGGGTGCGGCTCCTGGCCGACGGGCGGATCGAGTTCCTGGGGCGGATGGACCGGCAGGTCAAGATCCGCGGCTTCCGCGTCGAGCCGGGAGAGATCGAGACGGCCCTGGTGCGGCATCCGGCCGTGGCCGAAGCCGTGGTCATCGCCCGCGAGGAGAGCGCTTCCGACCGCAGGCTGGTGGCCTACGTCGTGCCGCGCGCCGGGGAGCCCGGACCTTCGGCCGGAGAGCTGCGCCGGTTCCTGGAGTCGTCGCTGCCCGCGCCGATGATCCCGTCGGCGTTCGCCACCCTCGCGGCTCTTCCTCTGACGACGAACGGCAAGGTGGACCGGGCGGCGCTGCCCTCCCCGGAAGGCGAGCTGGCCGTGTGATGGAAGGCGCCGCACGGCCTGGTCGAGGAGCTGCTCGCGGCCCTGTGGGGAGAAGTGCTCGGAGTCGGGCGGGTCGGCGCGGAGGACAGCTTTTTCGACCTCGGCGGGCACTCGCTGCTCGCGGCCTCCCTGGTCTCCCGCATCCGCAAGGTCTTCGAGATCGAGCTGCCGCTGGCGGACCTGTTCCAGGAGCCCACCGTGGCCGGGCTCGCGGGGCGGATCAAGGTGCTGCGCGGAGGAGAGGAGCGGCTGCCCCCGCCGGTGGTCCCGGTCTCCCGGGAGGGCGATCTCCCGCTCTCCTTTGCCCAGGAGCGCATCTGGCTGTTCGAGGGGATGCTGCCCGGGAGCACGGTGTTCAACATGCCTCTGGGGGTCCGCTTCCGGGGCGCGCTCGATGTCCCGGCCCTGGAGCGCGGCCTGTGGGAGGTGGTGCGCCGCCACGACGTGCTGCGCACCACCTACCCCACTGTGGACAGTCGTCCGATCCAGCGGATCGCGCCCCCCGGTCCGGCCCGTCTTCCGGTGGTGGACCTCTCCGGGCTGGCAGAGCTTGCGCGCGCCGAGGCCCGGCGTCTGGCCTCGGAAAAGGCGCGGCGGCCGTTCGATCTCCAGTCGGAGGCGCCTCTGCGCCCGGTCCTGGCGTGCACCGCCCGCGACGAGCACGAGCTGCTCTTCACCCTCCATCACATCGCGGCGGACGGCTGGTCGCTGGAGGTCCTGGTGCGGGAGCTGGCCGTGCTCTATCGGGCTTATGCCCGGGGCGAGGACTCGCCGCTCCCGGACCTGCCCGTGCAGTACGCGGACTGGGCAGTCTGGCAGCGGCGCCGGCTCCAGGGGGAGACCCTGGATACGCTGCGCTCGAACTGGCGCCGGCTCCTGCGGGGCGCTCCGACCTCGCTGGAGCTGCCCACCGACCGGCCGCGGCCGGAGTTGCAGGGCTACTGCGGCCGGGTGCGGGCCATCTCCGTGGACGGCGAGCTGGCGCGCGGACTGGAGGCGCTCGGCCATGCGGAAGGGTGCACTCTCTACATGACCCTGCTCGCCGCGTTCCAGGTGCTGATCCGGTCGTTCTCGCACCAGGACGACTTTCTGGTGGGCTCGCCGGTGGCCGGCCGGAGCCGCGGCGAGACCGAGGGGCTGATCGGCTTCTTCGTCAACATGCTGGCCCTGAAGGCGAGCCTGGGAGACGATCCCCCGTTCCGGCGGCTGCTCGGCCGCGTCCGGGAGGCGACGCTGGCGGCCTGGACCTGGCAGGAGATGCCCTTTGACGAACTGGTGCGCGATTTCAGATTGGATCGCGATCCGGGGCGCTCGCCGCTCTTCCAGGTGGTGTTCGCCTGGCAGGAGAGCCCGGCGTGGGACCTGGATCTCCCGGGCGTGACGCCTGAAGTGCTGCTGCCGGAGGAGGTCGCGGCGCGCTACGACCTGCACCTGACGGCAGTTCGCCGGCACCCTCCGCATGCTCCGGATACCGGGTTGAGCTTTCACCTGACCTACGATGCCGACCTGTTCGAGGACGCCACCGCCGAAAGGCTGCTGACGCGCTGGGTGTCGCTGCTGCGCGCCATCCACGCCCGGCCCGAGGAGCGGATCGACAGGCTGGAGACGGGAGACCGATTCATGCAACCGAAGACGCCGGGAGACGCGCGCGAGCGCCTGCTGAGCATCCAGAAGCCCAGATCGATCGCCGGGCGGGCGCTCGTTAGGACCAGCTACCCGGTGGCCGGCCGGACCCTTCCCCTGATGGTCGAGCCTGAGATGCGGGACGTAGACCTCGCCTCGTGGGCGGCGGCCCACCGCGACGAGATCGGCGAGTGGCTGCGCCGGGACGGGGCCGTGCTGTTCCGCGGCTTCGACCTCGACACGGTCGAGCAGTTCCGGGCGGCGGCCGTGGCGGTCTCGCCCGACCTGCTGAGCTACGACGACCCGACCACGCCGCGCACCGAGGTGAGCTCCAAGGTCTACACGTCCACGGAGTACCCGCCGGACCAGACGATTCCGCACCACAACGAGCTGTCCTACAACCGGTCCTGGCCGCTGAAGATCTTCTTCTACTGCGTGACGCCGCCCGAGTCGCGGGGCGAGACCCCGCTGGCCGACAGCCGCCGGCTCTACGAGCGCATCGATCCCGAGGTGCGGGAGCGCTTCGAATCCAGGGGCGTCATGTACCTGCGCAGCTTCGGCGATGGCGTGGGGCTCCCCTGGCAGAAGGTCTTCCAGACGGAGGACCGGGCGGGGGTCGAGGCCTACTGCCGCGAGCGCGGCGTGGGCTTCGAGTGGCGTGTCGGCGGCCGGCTGCGTACCTGGCACGTCCGCCCGGCCGTCGCGCGCCACCCGGGCACCGGGGAGACGGTCTGGTTCAACCAGGCCAACGTCCACCATCCCGCGAGCCTGCCGCCGGCCCTCCGGGAGTCGCTGCTGGCCGTGGCCGCCGACCGCGACTTCCCCATGGACACCAACGCCTGCTACGGCGACGGCACGCTCATCCCGGACGAGGACATCGCGGCGGTGCGCCGGGCCTACGAGGAGGAGAACGTGCTCTTCCCCTGGCAGAAAGGGGACCTCCTGGTGGCCGACAACATGCTGGTCGCGCACGGCCGGTCGCCCTTCAGCGGCCCGCGCCGGATCGTGGTGCTGATGGCGGAGAGCCAGGCCGGTCCAGGCGCAACATGACGGATGTCTTCGAGGTCCGGCTCTCGCCGCAGCAGCGGCGTCTCTGGCTCCTCCAGGAAACTCACGGCGCCTGGAATGTCGAGGTCGAGGCGGAGCTGGCCGGTCCTCTCGACCGGGACGCGCTGGATGCCGCCCTCCGGACGGCGGTGGAGCGCCACGATATCCTGCGCACCTCCTTCCAGACGATCCCGGGCATGAAGATGCCGGTGCAGGTGATCGGGGAGAAGGGAGCGCTGCGGGTCGAGGTGGTGCCGGTCGGGCCGGATCTTCACCGGCTGACGCTGAGCCTGCCCGCGCCGTGCGGCGATCTCGGGACGCTGCGTCTCCTGCTCGCGGAGATCGCGAGCCAGCCGGTCTCCGTAGAGCCAATGCAGTACTGGCAGTACTCCGAGTGGCTGAACGAGCTCCTTGAGGATGAGACCTATGCCGAGGAGCGGGAGCTCTGGCAGCGCCGTCTGCCGGGAGCGCCGGCGTCCACGCCGGCCACGTTATCAAAAAAGTTAGAGCCGGCGAGGACGCCGGCGTGCCCAGTGGATTCCCATCTGATCCGGGACGCGGCGGTCGCCTACGGGGTCTCCGTGCAGGTCTTCCTGCTGGCGGCCTGGGCCGTCCTCCTGCAGCGTCACCTTTCGGAGGGGCCGGAGAGGGTTGCCCTCTGGGTGGTCGTTGACGGGCGGGAGATCGAGGAGCTGGCCGGCTCCCTGGGACCGTTCGCGAGGGCTCTCCCGCTGGCTTTGCCGGGTCGGCTGGACGCGCCCTTCTCCGAGGTGCTGACCGACGTAAAGGAGACGCTGGCGGATTTCGCGGAGCGGCAGCGCTTCTTCTCCGGGGAGCCGTACCAGTCCTATCTCCCCTTCCTCTTCGAGTACCGGTCGGCAGCCCCGGCCTTGCCGGCATTGGATATCGCGGGAGCCCGCCTGGCCGTCCTGCGCGAGACCGCCCAATGCGACGTCTCCGATGTCTCCCTGATCTGCGCCGAAGGTCCGGACCGTCTCGTCCTGGAGGTCCAAGGGGCGGGAGGTGATCTCCTCGCCCGCTTCGTCACCCTCCTGCGGAGCGCGGCCGTCCGGCCGGGAAGGATTGCGGGGGATCTCGACCTCCTTTCGCCCGAGGAGCGCCATCATCTCCTTGCGGACCTCAACCCTCCGGCCACCCTCGCGGTGCCGGAACGTTGCGTCCACGAGCTTTTCGCGGACCAGGCCGAGAGCACCCCGGAGGCCGATGCCCTGGTCTTCGGCGACCGCCGGCTCTCGTATGCCGAGCTTGCGGCCCGGTCGCGGAGCCTCGCCAGGCGGCTGCGCGGCATGGGGGTCGGCCCCGAGGTGCGGGTCGGCCTGTGCGCGGAGATCGGCCCCGAGGCCATCGTCGGCATCCTGGGTATCTGGGGCGCTGGGGGAGCCTACGTCCCGGTCGATCCGCACGGCCCGGCCGAGCGGCGGGCCTTCTTCCTCTCCGACTCCGGAGCCCGCATCGTTGTCACCCAGGGAGCGCTGGCCGCGGACTTTGCCGGGGAGCGGGTTGTGGTGGATCTCAGCGAGGAGCCGGACGCCGGCCTGGTTGAAGGCGTGGCGCGACTTGGGAACCTCGCCTATGTCCTCTACACGTCCGGCTCCACCGGGGTCCCCAAGGGAGTGGGCGTCGAGCACCGGCAGCTCGCCGGGTATCTCGCCTACGTGGACCAGGTCCTGTTCGGCGACCGGGTCCGGACCTGTCCCTGGATCACGCCCCTGACCTTCGACGCCTGTCTCAAGCAGGCCTTGCTGCCGTTGCTTCGTGGCGAGGCGGTCTGGGGCATTCCGGGGGAGGCGCTCGACCCGGCCGGGCTGCTGGCGGAGCTGGCGCGCCGGGAGCGGGTGGGTATCAACTGCACGCCGACGCTGTGGCGGGCGATCCTCGAGGAGATCGAGCGGGTCGGCCATGCTCCTGGCCTCTCCGCCGTCTTCCTGGGAGGCGAGCGCCTGTCGCCGGAGCTGTTCGCCCGCACCGCCGCCGCCTTGCCCGGGGTCGAGCTCTGGAACCTCTACGGCCCCACGGAGGCCACGGCCAACGCCCTGGTCGCGCGCCTGGATGCAGGCGGCCCCGTCATCCTGGGGCGCCCCATCGACGGCGCCCGCGTCTACCTGCTCGACCCGCGGATGCAGCCCGCACCGGCGGGAACGGTGGGCGAGATCTATATCGGAGGGACCGGGGTGGCGCGCGGCTACCTGGGCCGTCCAGACCTGACGGCGGAGCGGTTCGTCCCGGACCTGTTCATGGGTGATGGAGAGCGCCTCTACCGCACGGGCGACCTGGGCCGCCTGATGCCGGCCGGCCAGGTGGGGTTCCTGGGACGGGCCGACCAGCAGGTCAAAATCCGCGGCTTCCGCATCGAGTTGGGGGAGATCGAGGCCAGGCTGGAGCTTCACCCGGAGGTCCGGGAGGCGGCCGTGCTGGTGCGCGACGACCGGCTGACCGCCTGGGTCGTGCCCGAGCGGGGCACGGTCAATGCCTCCGAGCTGCGGGCCGCGCTGCGAGAGGCGCTGCCGGAGTACATGGTGCCCGCGGCTTTCGTGGTCCTCGACCGCCTGCCGCGCCTGCCGAGCGGCAAGGTCGACCGCCAATCGCTCCCGCGGTCCGGGTCCGAGCTGGTTTCCGAGCGCCCGTTCGTGGCGCCGCGCACGCCGGCCGAGCGGCTCCTGGCGGACATCTGGGCCGAGGTCCTGGGCCGCGAGAGCGTGAGCGTCGAGGACAACTTCTTCGAGCTGGGCGGCCACTCCATCCAGAGCATCCAGATCAGCCACCGGGCCACGGCGGCGGGCATCGCGATCACCCCCCGCGATCTCCTCCACCATCCCACTATCGCCGGGCTCGCCGCGACTCAGAAAGAAGACTGGGAGGAGGGGAGCCTTTGAGCGCCGCCGAGCTTCTCGCGGACCTCGGCCAGCTCGGCGTGCAGGTCTGGGCCGAGGGCGACCTGCTCCGCTACCGCTCGCCCCGGGGAACGCTCACCCCCGTGCTCCTGGAGCGGCTGCGCGAGAGCAAGGCGGACCTCCTCGCCCTGCTCCGGCGTCCGGGCCTGACCCTGATCGTGCCAGCGCCCGAGGCGCGCCACGAGCCGTTCCCGCTTTCCGAGATCCAGCAGGCCTATCTCGTGGGCCGGACCGGACTGTTCGAGTTGGGAGGCGTGGCACCGACGAGCTACCTGGAAGCGGACTGGCCGGAGCTGGACACGGCCCGCCTGGAAGCGGCCTGGCGCCGTCTGGTGGACCGGCACGACATGCTGCGCGCCGTGGTCCGGCCGGACGGCCGCTGGCAGGTCCTGGCAAAGGTGTTGCCGTACGAGATCCGGGAAGAGCTGGGGGATGTCCGGGAGGAGATGTCGCGGCAGGCGTTCGAGCCCGGGATCTGGCCCCTGTTCGACCTGCGGGTCTCCCGGCTGGATAGACGGACTCGACGTCTGCATATAGCCCGCGACCTCCTGATCGGCGACGCCCGCAGCAACGAGGTCCTCCTCCAGGAGCTGATGACGCTCTATGCGGACCCCGGGGCGGCGCTCCCGCCGCTGGAGATCGGGATGCGCAACTATCTTCTCGGAGTCGAAGCCCTGCGCGACCACGAGGCCGGTCGCCGCGCCCAGGAGTACTGGCGGAGCCGGCTGGCGAGTCTGCCGTCCGCTCCCGATCTGCCCATCTCCCCGAAGCCGGGGAGTCCCACCTTCGTACGACGGCATGGCGAGATCGGCCCGGACGCCTGGAAGCGCCTGGCGGAGCGCGGGGCGCGGACGGGGGTTACGCCATCGGTCCTCCTGTGCGCGGCGTTCGCGGACGTGCTCGCGGCCTGGAGCCGGGGCGATCGCTTTGTAATCAACGTCCTCTACTCGCGGCGCCTGCCGCTCCATCCCGAGGTGGACCGCCTGGTGGGCAACTTCGCCTCCACGGTGCTCCTGGAGGTGGATGGACGCGACCCCGTGTTCGAGCGCCGGGCCGCGCGGCTCCAGGAGCGCCTCTGGGAGGATCTCGAGCACGGGCTGGTCGGCGGCGTCGAGGTGCTGCGCGAGATGCATCGGTTTCAAGGGGGACAGGGCGGCTCGACGCGGGCGGCCATGCCCGTGGTGTTCTCGAGCGTGCTGCCGTTGTCGGGGTCCGCCAAGGCCCCGGAAGCGCCGCGGATTGCCGGGCCGGAGCTGGTCTACAGCACCGTGCAGACGCCCCAGGTTGCGCTGGAGGTCCTGGTCACGGAGGTGGCGGGGACGGTCCGCTATACCTGGAACTCGGTGGAGGAGGAGTTCCCTCCGAGCTTCGTTGTGGCCATGTTCGAGGCCTATCGCGAGTTGCTGCGCGAGCTTCTGGTTGTCGTGGCCTGGAAGCGGGTAGGTCTCGGGATCGCGCCCG
>JANOCF010000250.1:0-4405 GCA_031412055.1 Holophagales bacterium
CAGCGAATGTTCTAGTGCGCGTTCTGAATGTTTCCGGAGGGCCCTGTTGTGCACGGTATTGAGTAGGAAAACGTCCAGGATCGGGCGGCGAAGCCGCTCCCAGTTTAAAGCCGCCCTTCGATCCAGCAGCCTCCCAATACCTGCGTTCCCCGATAGAAGACCGCCGCCTGTCCGGGCGTGATGCCGCGCTGGGGCTCGGCGAACTCCACCTCGGCGCGGCCGTCTCCCAGCGAACGGACGCGCGCGGGCACGCCGGGATGGCGGGAGCGGATCTTCACCGTCACCATTTCCTCTGCCTTTCCGATCCAATGCAGCCTCTCGCCGCGAAGCCCAGGCGCGTACAGGTCCCGCTCCTCCCCGACCACGACCCGGTTCTCCTCCGGCTCGATGGCGAGGACGAACAGCGGACTCTTCGCCGCCAGGCCCAGCCCGCGGCGCTGCCCGACCGTGTAGCGGTAGTACGGCTGGCCCGAGCCCAGCTCCTGGCCCGAGCTGTCCACCAGGGCCGCAGGAGCAGAAGAACGTGCTCCGGAGTAACGTCCGGGATGCTCGGCCACCTGCGTCTCCACGAACTCGCGGATGCCCCCGGAGACGAAGCAGACCTCCATGCTCTCGCCCTTCTCCGCCACCACGAGGCCGGCCTCGCGGGCCAGCTCCCGCACCTGCCCCTTGTTCATCTCCCCCAGGGGGAAGAGCGAGGCCGCGAGCTGCTCCTGTGTCAGCTCGAACAGGTAGTAGCTCTGGTCCTTGTCCGCGTCCAGTGCCGTGTGCAGCTCCGGGCCGTCCGGCCCTTCGGCGATGCGGGCGTAGTGGCCCGTGGCCACCTGCTCCGCGCCCAGGCGGCGGGCGCGCTCCAGGAGAAGGTCGAACTTGATCCAGGTGTTGCAGCGCACGCACGGGCTCGGCGTGCGGCCCGCGAGGTAGTCCTCCACGAAGGGATCCACCACCTTGTCGCGGAACTCCTCGTCCAGGCGCAGGGTGTAGTGAGGGATGCCAGCCTGCTGGGCCACACGCCGGGCGTCGCCGAGATCGAGCGCGCCGCAGCAGCGGCCGTGAGCCTCGACGCTCGACTGGTCCCAGAGCAGCATGGACAGCCCCACGACCGGCCGGCCTTCGCGCGCCAGCATCCACGCCGTCACCGAGGAGTCCAGGCCGCCGCTCATGGCGACCGCGATCAGGTTCTTCTCCATCTCTTCTCCCGTCAAACGCCCACCGGCGCCACCCGGCGCAGCTCGGCGACCTCGGCGGCCACGGCGTCCAGGAAGCCGGCGACCTCCTCCGGACGGTTCATGATCCCGAAGCTCACGCGCAGCGATGACAGCGCTTCGTCCGGGGAAAGGCCGATGGCCAGCAGCGTCTTGCTCGGCTCCACGGTCCCGGAGGAGCAGGCCGAGCCGGTCGACACGGCATAGCCGGCGAGGTCGAGGCGGATCAGCAGCGACTCCCCCTCGACGCCCGGGAACGCCACGTGCGAGGTGTTCGGCAGGCGGGGCGAGGACGCGCAATGCACGATGGCGTCCGGCACCCGGTTCAACAGCTCGGCCTCGAACCGATCGCGGAGCGCGGCGAGGAAAACCTGCCGCTCGCCCAGCTCGGAAGCAGCGGCTTCCGCGGCGGCTCCGAGGCCGACGATCGCCATCACGTTCTCGGTGCTGGCCCGGCGACGGCGCTCCTGGCTTCCTCCGATCAGCAGCCCTCCCAGCTCCGCACCCTTGCGCACCCAGACGGCCGCGGCACCCAGCGGGCCGTGGAACTTGTGGGCACCGAGGACCAGCCAGTCGACCCCGAGCGCGCGCACGTCCACCGGGATCTTGCCGACGGCCTGGACCGCGTCGCAAAGCACCGGGATGCCTCGCTCGCGGCAGGCCGAAGCGATCCGGGCGACCGGCTGGAGCGTACCCAGTTCGTTGTTGGCCAGCATCAGGCAGACCAACATCGTGTCCGGACGAAGCGCGTCGATCATCCGCGAGGCATCTACCACGCCCACCACGCCGTCCGCTTCCGGGGACACCCGCGTGACCTCGATCCCCTCGCGCTCCAGGCGCGCCGCGGCTTCCCGGATCGAAGGGTGCTCGACGGACGAGATCACCAGATGTCCTCGTCCTCCGGCCCGGCGAGCCACGTCGAACATCACCGCGTTGTTCCCTTCGGTCCCCGACGCGGTGAAGACCACCTCGGGCGGACGGCCGCCGATCAGCGCGGCCACCTTCTCCCGCGCTTCCTCGACGGCGTTCTTCGCCTCCTGCCCGAAGCGGTGGATCGACGAGGGATTGCCGTGCCGCTCCCCGAGCCAGGGAAGCATGGCCTCCCGGGCCTTCGGATGGAGCGGCGTGGTGGCGTTGTTGTCCAGGTACACGGGATGCATAGGCACAGGCTATTGTAACTTGGGCGTCGGCGCGTACGGTTCCGGAATGCCTTGCGGGAATTGAGCTGTTAGCGGGAAAGGGGCTCGTCGCCCCATCTGACTTGAAAGGCTAGGTCTGATGTTCGTGTCCTCCCAGAGAGTCTCCCTGTCCCTTTTCCAGGACGTTCGGACCCTTGCCCGCCGCGCGTTGCCCGTTTTCCTTCTCCTCCTGGCCGCCTTGCTGCTGGCCGGTCCTGCCAGCGCGGCGGACAAGGCGGACACAGCCGACAAGAAGCCGACCCGCGCGGAGCGGAAAGAGCTGAAGAAGGCCGAGAAGGATGCGATCGGCAAGCTCGATCCCAAGTACCGGGAGTGGATGGCCCAGGTCGAGCTCCTGATGACCGCCGACGAGGTCACGTCCTTCCTGGCCCTGGAGAAGGACTACCAGAGAGACGCCTTCATGGAGCGCTTCTGGGATGCGCGCGACAAGTACAAGTCGACGCCGCGCAACGAGTTCCGCGACCGCTGGGAGGCCCGCATCCAGCAGGCCAAAGCCCAGTGGGGCGACCTGCGCGACGAGCGCACCAAGATCTTCCTCCTCAACGGCCCGCCGTCGGCCATTATCACCTCGACCTGCACGACCGTGCTCTGGCCCCTGGAAGCCTGGTTCTACTCCGGCAGCGATCAGCTCGGCCAGGAGTTCGCCGTCATCTTCTACCGCCATTGGGGCGCGGGACCTTACCGCGTCTGGAACCCCATGGAAGGCCTGGACACCCTGTTCACCAACAACGCCGGCTCGCCGGGACGCGGCGGGCACGACATCGGCGAGATCGCCCGCGGCTGCCCGCGCGACGGCGACAAGGTCGCGGCCCTGGTCGGCTGGGTGGCCAACCAGAAGATGAGCTACACGATCATCCAGCAGCGCTTCGAAGCGCTGCCCCAGGGTCCCGGCGGCGAGTGGGTCGCGACCTTCGGCTCCTACTCGACCGACATCCCCGAAGGCGCCGCCACCCTGCCGGCCAAGCTGGATGTCGAGTTCCCCGGCCGCTACCAGAACCGGACCGCCGTCCAGGGGCTCCTCTCCGTGGTCTCGGCCGACGCCGGGCAGGCGAAGCTCGCCGACCACCGCTCGTTCAACTTCGTCCTCACCGGCGAGATCCTCCAGGGCGGCAAGCTGTTCGACCGCTTCCGCTACAAGTTCGACTTCCCGGGCACCGACGCCGCGGACTTCCAGATGCCGCTCCTGTTCCAGCGCTTCGTGCGGCCCGGCGACTACATGATGATCGTCAAGCTGGAGGACCTGAACTCCGGCAAGTTCTTCCGCCAGGAGAAGACCCTGAGCGTGCCGCAGATGGACAAGGCCGCGCCGCCTCCGCCGCCGTCCGATCCCGAGACCGCGCGCATCCTGGCCGAAGCCAATGCGGCCATCAGCAGCGGCGAGACCACGGTCAAGATCGTGCCGCCCCCGGGCGAGCTGCAGACCGGCATGCTCCGTTTCGACACCCTGACGACCGGCGACATCGCCCAGGTGACCTTCGCCCTGGACGGCAAGGCGGTGCTCACCAAGAAGAGGCCGCCGTTCAGCGTCGAGCTGGACCTAGGCTCGCTTCCCCGGCCGCGCAAGCTGTCCGTCACTGCCTTCGACGTGGCGGGCGAGCAGATCGCGAGCGACGAGACCCTGATCAACGCGGTGGTCAACCGCTTCAAGGTCGAGCTGATCGAGCCGCGGCGGGGCAAGAAGTACGAGAGCAGCCTGCTCGCCAACGTCGCGGTCGAGGTTCCGGACGGCGAAGGGATCGAGCGGGTGGAGCTGTTCCTCAACGAGACCCGGCTGGCGACCCTCTACCAGCCGCCGTACACGCAGCCCGTGATCCTGCCCAAGGACCAGCCCGTGGCCTATGTCCGGGCCGTGGCCTACCTGACGGACGGCAACTCCACCGAGGACCTGGTCTTCGTCAACGCCCCCGACCACCTGGAGGAGATCGAGATCGAGTTCGTCGAGCTCTACACCTCCGTGCTCGACCGCCAGGGCCGTCCGAGAGAGGGTATGGAGCAGAAGGA